>VBFF01000071.1:5631-7148 GCA_005889285.1 Chloroflexota bacterium | reverse complement strand
AGGTCACCGTGCCGCTCATGTTGACAATGGGACCTGGCATCACATCACCTGAAGGGCGCCGTTGTTGACGTCAACCATCGCGCCGCTGACTTTTAGTTGCCCGCTGGCCTTGACTTCGAGTTGCGGTCCGCCATCGAGCGTCGCCCCGGAGCCTCCCTTGAGACTGAGGTTGGACTGCGCCTCCAGAGTGATCCCCTGTTGCGCCGACAGCTTGAGATTCCCCTGGGATTCGAGCGTCATGTCCTGTTGCGACTCGACGTGAACCTTTCCCTGGGACGAGATGTGGATCTCGGAGTTGGTCTCGTTCAGGGAGATCTTCAGGTTGCCATCGCTACTGATGAAGGCAATCCCGGACTTGTTCGCATCATCGAAGAAGATGAATTTGTGGCCCATGCGCGAGATGAAGCCACGCCGCTTGACCTTCCCATTGTCGAAGAGCCCGCTGCCTTCGTTGGGCGTGTCCACCCCGTTGTAGAGGTTGCCGACCACGTACGGGCGGCGAATGTCGCCGTTCTCGAAGGCGACGAGGACTTCGTCATTGACCTCGGGAATCCATACCGCACCGCTGTTAGGGCCGGCGCCGAGCTGGGCCAGCCGCGCCCAATCGGACTCATAGCTGTCATCGAGCCAGGGAAATTTCAATTTCACGCGGGCCGTGTTGTTCGGATCATTGTTATCGGTGACGATCGCCACTACGACACCATTGATCGGCTGGCCGCCGGCCGAGGCATGCCCGTTCGAGGCGCCGAGGGAGGCGAGGCCGAGCAACGACCGATCCTGCCGGCCGCTGATGGCGAAGTGCGTGCGATAGCCCTGCTCGCCAAACACGTGGCGAGCGCTGGTCAGCGTGTATTTGCCGGAGAACTTGTCGCCGACGACACCAACGCTGACCGTCGCTCCAGCCTTGAGCTTTGGATTGCCGTTCGCCAGGCCATCCGCTTCGGCAAAGGCGCTGGAGATCAGTTCGGCGATCGATCCGGCCGCGCCATCGACCTGCGCCTGCTGAGCGAGCGGCCGGTTGACGGCGGTAAATGTCGGACCGCCAAATTTGTTCGCCAGGCTCGCAGGGTTGTCCCGCAGCGAATCGGTCGTCACGGTAGCGGCGTTGGCGGAGCCGATCACCGTCTGCTTCTGGACCGGGTCCCAACCGCGCACCTTGACGTCGTTGACTTGCTCGGCGGACGTGACCCGCGGCCGGAACTCAATCAGGTCGTCGCCGAAGACCAGCTGTAGCGGGTCGCTGTGGTTCTGGTAGGTCCCGTTCTGGGGCGCCGCCGACGCCTGGATCGGCTTACGGAAGTTGAACTTCCCATCCTCCATGGCCAGCTCGTAGCCGATCTCGCGCGCGCGCGACTTCAAGAAATCCCAGTCCGACTGGTTGGCCTGCGAGACGTGGTCATGCGTACCGCTGGTCGAGTCGATCTTGCCGACTGTCAGGCTGGCGCGGCTGGCCACGGTCCGGGCGATATCGGAATCGGTGACGTTCTTGTACGTTTCGGTGCGGCGCCCGCGATGCA
>VBFF01000071.1:0-5580 GCA_005889285.1 Chloroflexota bacterium | reverse complement strand
CCGTTCACCTCACCCTTGATCAGGGTTTCTGGCGACCCGCCCGGCGTGGTCACTTTGATCGTGACGGTGTCACCGATTGTGGCGTTGAGCTTTCCCAGGACGTCGCGGTCCGGATCATGGAACGTGATTGCGAACATGTCTGGAAGGTGCTGATGATGATCGACGACGACCTGTTCTAGCAGCGCCTCCATCTCGTCGGACAGGGCCGACCCGTTGAGCTGGATATCCGCCCAGACATGAAAGGACTGCGCCATCCCCGTCAGCTCTCCCTCTTCGCGCCATCGGCGGCTTCGTCGCGGCTGGGGATCAGGATCCGGCTGCCGAGGTTGAGCCGCAATGGGTCATCGATATCGTTGAAGAGCGCCAGCCCCCGCCAGAAACCGGGGTTACCGTACTCCTCGGTTGCGATCGACTGTAGCGTGTCGCCCTCGGAGATCAGGTGAGTCGCGCGGGCGTGGATCGACCCGGACGTGGGATTCTGGGCGCCGGGCTCATCTGGGGACTCCTTGAGGCTGATGTCGGCCGTCGCCCGCAGTGGGTTCCCCGTGCGCCCGAACATCGTGTACTTAGCGTTCACCGACGCCAGGTAGAACTTGCGCTCGGCGAGGTGCAGGTTGCTTCCCCAGATCAGGCGCAGAAGTGGGGGATGAGGGGTATCCCTACCGATCGATTTATGGCTTGGCGTGCACCACTTGAAGAGCTTCTCGACATCTTTCGTCACGTCGCCCATGGCGGCTTCCCAGTCGTCGAAGAAGATTTGCATGTTGACCGTCTGTGGACTGGTACCGATGAACTCCGGCTTGGCACCGGCCTTGGTGCTCATGCTGCGTTTCGGAGCGTCCCACTGCGCACTCTTCTGCGCCGAGTATTCGCTCGGGTTGAACTTGAACTCGAGCTTGTCTACACCTTCGACCTCCTCGAGCTTCGCTTTCACCATCTTCATCGCTTGCAGTGCTCCTATCCCGCGAGAAATCCGTTGTGGGCGAGCTCGAGTGTTTCCGTCGCCACCTGGTTCGCGCCGATGTCGAGCGAGGGTCCATTCCACTTCACCGGGAAAACTCCTTCGAGGTTCCAGGTCGCGATCGGCTTGCCCTCGGTATCAAGAGCGGCGATTTCCGCGGTCTGCCGTTTGACCTCCACCTTGAGCGTGGCCATCCAGTTGGCGACTTTCTTGGAATCCTTGTTGACCGGTCGTGTGAGCTTGACGTTCTGGTACTTGGCACGCCCCGGGATGCGGTGGATGAAAGCGTTCTCGCCGCCCTCCTTGTACTCGAAGACGTCGTATTCGACCGACAGGCCGTCGCACTTCGACCAGTTCCCAAGATCCCCGTGACCATCGATCTTGACCCGGAAGCGCAGGCTTTGAGCGTGGGGATGGTCAGGCATCGGTTCCTCCTCAGCGCAGGTCGGTCAGGAAGCCCGCGCGCTCCCGATCGACCAGCAGTTCTGTTTTCAATCGGGACCGGATCCGGTCGTAGAGCTTGCCAGCGAGCTCATCCATGTCTGTCTCAGGAGCCTGGCTCGGCCCTGTGGCTGCGGCCGGACTGGCGCTATCGGATGTCGTGACGCCCTCGCTCTGCGGGCTGACAGCGGCCCGATTCTGGTACCAGACGGCCTGCAGGGTGTCCGTGTCCTCCTGCAGTGGAGGGTCGGGGAGCCGCATGTTTTCACTGGCCCTCTGAACCGCAATCGCGAGCGATGGCGCCAGCAGCAGCCGGCCAGGGGAAACGTCCCGCGCCCCTGGCGGGTTCTCAAATTCCCTCTCCTGCTTGCGGGGGAGGGCAGGGTGGGGCCGATGAAACGCATTCCCCCCTGGGGGTCTCTTGGCTTGTCCTCATCAAAGGATGCTCGCCCCCTTCTTCTGAGGAAGCGTCGAACGCAAGCTTTCTCGCGGCTGGCGGGGGGCCCTCGAACGGAAACTGCCGCACCCCTTGCGGGAGAGGGTCGTGGTGCGGGCTATCCAGCGAGGCGGATCGTTGAAGCATGGCGGTCGGCCGTAGGGGCCGTGAGCCGATCAGTGGGGCCAGCGCTGCGTCTGACGCCGATGTCTCGGAAGCCATGGGGAGGCGAGCGGATGAATCGGTCACACGCTGCACGCTCGAGATCGAGACACCGGGCACCGATGCCGGCGCCAGAGGCATGGCCGGTGCATGGTCGCTTGCAATCGGCGGCGGCGCCGGTGTGGCGCCATCGGCTCGGCGCTGCACGATGGGCCGCAGCCCTGATAGGAAGTCACGCGCCGGCGACGATGTTGCACTCAGTTGGACCGTGGGTATGGTCGGCTGCCGGTCTTCAGCTGAGGGCTCTTCGCGCGCCGATGTGCGGGCGAGCGGCAGTTCGAACCGGGGCGGTTCGGTTGCATCGGGAGAGGGCGCCTCGAGTGTTCCGGGCGATGACGTTCTGGTCTGCCTCACGCCCGTCGCGAGATCCATCGGCGCCTTCGTGCTCGGGGCGAGGTCCAGGGACGCCCGCGCCGGCACGGCGACGTCGGCCGGCACTCGCTGCACCAGGGCAGCGTCGTTCGGCACGATTTGAACCGTCGTGATGTCTGCTGGCACTTCACCGCTGGACGCCTCCATCGCTTCGCTCCCTCTCTTGGGGAGGGTCGGCACGGGACTTTGGGCCGGCGGCAAGGGATCGGTCACAGCTCGCTGCACGTTGTGATCCGGGACCTGCTTGATGGGCGCGCCGAGGCCCAGCCGACGGGCTTGGCCCAGCGTCAGTCGCTGGGCGGGAATGGGCGCCGCCTCGAATGGTTCGTTGGCCGTCGCCGGCGCTGTCGTCGCTGTTGGTGTCGACACGGCTCGCGAGCGTTGCGCCATGGTGGCGATCGGGGCCGGATCGGCGCCCGGCGCGAGGCTGGTGAGGCGCTGCGTCGACGTCTCGGCCGCGACAACGGGGAGCTCGCGAGCGAGGATCGCGGGCGCGCTCGTGGGAAAAGGGGTAGGCCGCACCGGGTCCGGCGCGGCCCCATCCCCATCCCACTCCCCCGACTCGATTGCCGCGCCGGCCACGCTGCGCTGCACGCGTGGGCGCGGGATCATCGCCGGGCCATCGCTGCGCGTGGTCGGCCGGGCTAGGGCCAGGACCAGACCCGGTGGTGCGTCGGCGCTGACCTGATGGCCCATCGTGTTCGAGGTGACCGATGGATCCTGATGGGTCGCCAGGTCATCGCTGAACAGATCGCTAGGTGCGGTGAGCGGGTGCGCGCCCACGATCCGCTGGATGGGCGGCAGTCCTGCCCAGTCCCGGCGGACAACAGGCGCCGGCACGGGGCGCGGTCCCTTCGCTGCCGGTGCCTCAACCTTCCGCTGAAACGGCCACATTGCTTAGGCCTCCTGCTCTTCCGCAAGGCGCCGATTGATGCCGGCGATTTCCTCGACGACGCGCTGGCGGACCGGATGCTCTAGATCGAGAATCTCTTCGAACGACCAGTGCAGGTGATACGCCACGTACGCGATCTCCTCGAAGAGGCGGTCGGTCGCGTACGTCACAACCCCCCCAGGCGACCACCTGCCATGTCCACCGTGAACTGGTGCTTGCAGTCCGGACAGGTCACGGCCGCCTGCGTATGCCCCTCCTGGTTGATCCTGCGGTAGAGATCTTGAAGAAAGGCCAGGTCGGAGGCGAAGAGCCCTTCGATGGTCCCGGAGGTCACCTGCGGCAAGGTGCCGAGCCTGGTGACCACCCGGGACAGCAGCAGGACGGTCAGGTAGGCCTCGTTCTCACGCACCCGCGGGTCGCGCTGGGGGAGGATCTCGTCACGAGCGGTCGCAAGCCGCATCACACCCTCGCGGTGCACGGTCCCGCCTTCGTCTACGTACCCGCGCGGCAGGGCGAAGGCAAATTCGGTGTGAAGTGGAGCGGAGGTCGAATGCTCGACCTCCGCCATGCTGGATACCGGACTCACTTGACTCGTTCGAAGCCTTCCATGACGATGGTGGCTTCCTCGGTGACAACGTCGTTTGACCCGGCCTTCAGGCTCCCCGTGGTGAGCTTGGACGGCCAGGCGTTGACGAAGTTCCAGCGGGCGACCTCGCCGGACTCGTAGTCATAGAGAATCACCGAGCCGTTTTTGCGGGCTTCCTTGACCTTGCCGTCGAGTGCGGCCTTGTGCCACTTGTACAGCTCCATCGAGACGTTCTTCGCCCGCTTCAGCGTGAGCGTCGGTGTCTTGTGCGCGCCCGGGATCTTCTTGATGATCAGCTTGCCGTCGGGGCCGTTCTCCTTGAGTTCGGTGACATCCATCTCGGAGGTCAGCCCGCCGACCTCGGTGAATTGCGCAATGGTCGTGCCGTCAACCTCAATCGCGAAGTTGCGGGCGGCAAGTGCGTCGTTGTTCGAAACATTCGGTAGACCGGTTGCCATCTATTCCTCCTTTATTCGCTGAGCGATGTGCCGCCCGAGAACTGGGCGATCTTGAAGACGACGAACTCCGCCGGTTTCACCGGCGCGATGCCGATCTCGACGATGAGCTGTCCGGCGTCGATCGTCTCGGCCGTGTTCAGCTCGCCATCGCACTTCACGTAGAATGCCTCGCCGGGCGTGGCCCCGAAGAGTGCCCCGTCGCGCCAGACGCGGACGAGGAAGGCGCTGATGGTGCGCTTGACCCGCTCCCAGAGCGCCATGTCGTTGGGCTCGAAGACCACCCACTGGGTGCCCAGCAGGATGGAGCCCTCGATGTAGTTGAAGAGCCGGCGGACGTTGATGTAGCGCCAGGCCGGATCGCTCGACAGAGTGCGCGCGCCCCAGACCCGGATGCCGCGACCGGGGAAGGCGCGAATGACGTTGATTCCCTGCGGGTTCAGCAGGTCGTGCTCGCTCTTGGTGACCTGCAGCTCGAGGGAGATGGCGCCGCGGACGACTTCATTCGCCGGTGCCTTGTGCACACCGCGGGTGTCGTCGCTGCGCGCCCAGATGCCGGCCATGTGGCCGCTCGGCGGAACGAAATTCGCCTGGCCGGCGAGGGGGTCGAAGACCTTGACCCAGGGCCAGTAGAGGGTGGCGTACTTTGAGTCGTACCCCGCCTTGTCGACCCGCCACTCGCGGATCTGCTGCGCGTTCAGCCCGGGCGGAGCATCGAGAATGGCGACCCGGTCGCCCATCAGCTCGCAGTGGGCGATCATGGCCAGTTGCACGGCCTTCACCTGCTCGGAGTCGATCATGCCGCGCTGGTACGCGGCCATCAGGTCCGGCACGCTGAGCATCGTGACGGTGTCGACGGCTTCGAGACCCGCGAACCCGGTGCGATCGGCGGAATTGCCCACGTACTCGTCCGGAGTCACCCGAGCGGGCATCGTTCCACCGCCGCCCTGAAGCGTAACCTTGCCCGGGGCGGGGACCTTCTCCAGTGCGCCGGCGGTCCCGATCTCCTCGAGCTGGATTAGCTTCGACGCGGTCTTCACGGCCGTAAGGACGTTGTTCTTGCCCTTGCGCGTCGTGACGTTGTCGTACTCTTCGCGATCTTTACCGCGCGTGATGATGAGCTTGAAGGTGTCGTCGGAGGGTTGCGAGGCTTCGGCAACCTCAACCTGGATGTCGTTGCCGGGCTGACCACCCTCCAGCGCCAGGACGCGATAC
>VBFF01000146.1 GCA_005889285.1 Chloroflexota bacterium | reverse complement strand
CGGGAGCAGGCCGAGCCGTTCGCTGGCTTCGCGCGGCGACCGTCGCACAAAGATCCCGACTCCGACAAAGGAGAGGAGTAACAACGGGATGTCCTGGGCCAGGAGATCGGCGAGCGTCAAGGGTGTGCCGGGCTGCACTTGCGCACCGGCTTGCTGCGCGATCAGGAGCAGGCCGAGCACGACCGTGAGGTAGATGACCGGCGAGCCGGGACGAATGGGGATCACACGTGCCAGCGCGCGCTGGACCGGAGGCAACAAGTACAGCAGGCCGAGGACGCCGGCAATGGTCAGCGGCACGGCGAGAAACTCGGCCGCGCGGAATTTGTCGAGGCTCTCCGCGCCCGTCCGATACAAGACCAGGTGGCCGCCGGCGACGAGGAGGCCGAACAGGAGCGCCAGCCCGGAGAGGGCGCCGCCGGCGATCAGGGATACGACGCGCGCGGTCGAGTTGCGCTCGCCGAAGTTGGCGAGCACATACAGCGCGGCGACGATGCCAATGAGGACGACCGTCCAGAAATCGACGGTGGCGTCGCCGCGGACGAGAAGGAGGATCAGGTCTTTGCCGGTGTCGCCGATCGGCCGTCCTTGCCCTGACGGATATCGAGGAGCTGCTGAACGAGGTCGATCGGCACCGGAAAGACGATCACCGTGTTGCGTTCGACCCCGATCTCCGTGAGGGTCTGCAGGTAGCGCAGTTGCAGCGCGCTCGGCTGCGTCGCGATCACGCCGGCGGCGTCGGTGAGCTTCTGCGCCGCCTCGAACTCACCCTCCGCATGGATGATCTTGGCTCGCTTCTCTCGCTCGGCCTCCGCCTGCTTGGCCATCGCTCGCTGCATCGTCTGGGGGAGCTCGACATCCTTGATCTCGACCGTCGACACCTTGATTCCCCAGGGTTCCGTCTGCTCATCGATGATTTTTTGCAGGCGGGTGTTGATCTTCTCGCGGTTGGCGAGGAGCTCGTCGAGCGAGGACTGGCCGAGCACGCTCCGTAGCGTAGTTTGCGCTATTTGTGAAGTGGCGTTGATGAAGTTGGCGACCTTGGTGACGGCGTTCCGGGGATCGACGACCAGGAAATAGATGACGGCGTTGACCTTGATGGTCACGTTGTCGAGCGTGATGACCTCCTGCGGTGGGACCTCGAGCGTCACCGTCCGGAGATCGATCTTCACCAGGCGGTCGATGCCGAAAGGAATGATCAGCCGCAGCCCGGGACCCTTCAACGCCATCAGGCGGCCCAGCCGGAACAGGACGCCACGTTCGTATTCGTTGATGATCCGGATCGCCGAACTCAGGCCGATGAGAACAACGAGAACGATGAAGCCGAGGACGATGAGAGCGAAAACGCCCATGGGTCCCTCCCTCCGTTAACGCACCGCTGCCGTCGTGTTCATGTTACGGGTCACATCATCATGAGGATGCCGCCTGCGGCCCTTCCGACCGCCCCGCCTGCGGTTGTTGCAGTGGCTCGACCCGCAGACGAAGCCCGTCAACCCCGACCACTCGCACCTGCGCCCCGGCCTCGACCGGCCCACCGGTTGAGGTTGCCTGCCAGAGCGCGCCGTTGACGAACACCATCCCGCTCGGGTTCAACGGTTCTCGCACCGAACCGATGCTGCCGGTCATCGACTCCTCGCCTGCCGCGTACGGACGCCGCCGGGCCTCGAGGAGCTTGCGCAGGATGAAGAGAAAGACCGCGGCAATCACGAGCACGGTGATAAGGAGCAGGGGGATGTTGACGCCCTCGGCCAGGAAGCTGGTGTTGATCAGCAGCAGGCCGCCGAGCGTCATCGCGACGATGCCGCCGGTGGTCAGCACCCCGTGGGTCACCGCTTTGAGATCGACAATGAACAGCACCAGCGCGATCAGGATGAGGATGATCCCGGCGATGTTGACCGGGAGATCGAACATCGACACCGCGGCGAGCACGCCGGCGATCACGCCGATCACCCCGGGCAGGAACATCCCGGGATGCGTGACCCAAAAGCCGATGCCGATCAGCGCCAGCAGGAAGAGGAGGTACACGAGGTTCGGGTCGGCGACCGCCTGCAGAAACTGGTCGAACCCACTCATGTCGTAGTGCTGGACGCCGGCTTTCGCGGTTTGCAGGGTGTATGTCTGGCCGCCCTTTGTGACCTGGCGGGCATCGAGGTCCTGGAGCAGCGTGTCAAGATCCCGGCTTTCGAAATCGACGACGCCCAATTTCACGGCGTCGTCCGCGGGCGCATTGATGCTCTGGCGGACGGCCTTCTCGGCCCAGTCCGCGTTGCGATGGTGCAGCGCCGCCAGGGCGCGGACGTAGGCGGCAGCGTCGTTTTCGATCTTCTGCGACTCGATATCCGGCGCCGTCGACGTGGCGCCACTCGCGCTCGGGCTCGCCGCCGGGGAGGCGGCCGGGTTGGATCCGCCGAGGCTGACCGGATGTGCCGAGCCGATGTTCGTCCCCGGAGCCATCACGGCGATGTCGGCCGCCTCCGTGATGTAGAGGCCGGCCGAGGCGGCCCGGGCGCCGGAGGGCGAGACGAACATCACCACCGGCAGGGGCGCGCCGAGGATCTTCTTGATGATGTGGCGCATCGAGGTGTCGAGCCCACCCGGAGTGTCCATCGCGATGATCAGCGCGTTGGCCTGCCCAGAGACCGCCTTGTCGACCGCGGTGGAGATGTAGTTGTCGGTGATCGGATTGATGACCCCGTTGAGGGTCGCGACCAGGACGTGCGGTTCAGCGGCGCGGGCTTGAACCGCGGGCAGCAAAACGGCCAGCATGGTGGCCGCGAGAAAGAGCCGGGCGGCCCTCGTCACGACCTGATCATAGCCCCGGTTTAGCGCCCTGTCGTTCGTAGAATGGGAACATGGCCCAACGGGTGGAACAGCAACCTCCGAAGGATGAGGAGGACGAGATCCGGGCGCAAGTCGCGCGTTATCCACGACTGTCCAACGCGCAGGAACAGCGGCTCCTTGCCACGCAGGGGGCGGAGCGCGACGCGGCGAACCGGACGCTGATCGAGCACAACCTCCACCTGGTCGTGGAAGCCGCGCAGGCGCGAAAGCGGGGCGGCGTCCCCTTTGGCGACCTCTTCCAGGAAGGGACGGTCGGGCTGATCTCCGCCGTCGAGCACTACAAGCCCGGAGACGGCGGCTTCCATGCCCGGCTGGTTCACGCGATCGACGTCACCATGGATGACGTGCTCGCCCAGACACAAGAGGCCCAGCGCAACGACGAAGCCTTCGTGGTCGCCTGCCGCCTGCTCGAATCGGCGCAGCGCCTGCTGTCGGAGCGGCTGGGGCGCGCGGCGACCCCGGCCGAGCTGGCCAAGCTCCTGCAGTGGGAGGAGGCGCGCGTGAACGTCATTCTGGAGATGCTGCGAGGGGCCGAGGTCGTCCACGATCAGGAGCTACTCGATTACCTCGACGTCCTCGACGACGCGGACGAGCCTGACGACCCCGAGGCGTAACGTTTGGTCGTGACGGCCGCGCGGACAGCGCTGTACGAGGAGCACGTCCGCCTCGGCGCCCAGATGACGAACTTTGGTGGCTGGGTGATGCCGCTGCAGTACAGCACCATCCGCGAGGAGCACCGCGCCGTGCGCGAGGCCGTGGGTCTCTTCGACCTTTCGCATATGGGTGAGCTGCGCATCGAGGACGAGACCCTCGTTCAGCGTGTCGTCAGTCGCGACGTGACACGACTGCGCCCGGGACGGATCCAGTACGCGGTGCTCTGCAACGACGCGGGCGGCATCATCGATGACGTGCTCGTTTATGCGATGCCGGACCGCGGCTACCTGCTGGTGGTCAATGCCGGCAACCAGGAGGGCGACTTCGACTGGATCCGAAAACACGCCCAGGCCGCGGACGCGGCCCGCAATATCGGCCGAGAGTGGGCGCTGATCGGCGTGCAGGGCCCGCGAGCGGTGGATCTCGTTCAGCGCCTGACGCCGTCTGAACTCGCCGGTGTCAAGTACTATGCGTTCGTCGAGGGGACCGTTGCGGATGTGTCGTGCGTGATCTCGCGGACCGGCTACACGGGTGAGGATGGCTTCGAGCTTTTTTGCGGCAACGCCGACGCCGTGCGTCTGTGGCACGCGCTGCTGGAGGAGGGGCGGGCCGATGGCATCCGGCCGGCCGGCCTGGGCGCCCGCGACACCCTGCGCCTCGAAGCGGGAATGCGCCTCTACGGCAATGACATGGACGCTGACACGAGTCCCCTTGAGGCAGGGCTCGATTGGACGCTCAACCTCGAGAAGGATTTTATCGGCCGTGACGCCATCATCACGTCGCGCCAGCGGGGCCTCTCACGGCAACTGGTCGGCTTCAAGATGCTGGACCGCAGCATTCCACGCCACGGCTACCGCATCGTCAGCGATGGTCGGGGGGTCGGGACGGTGACGTCGGGAAACGTCTCCTTCACCCTTGGCTACAACATCGGGATGGCCTACGTGCCACCGGCCATGTCCGAACCGGGAACCCGTCTTGGCGTGGACGTTCGTGGCACGGCCGCGCCGGCCGAGGTCGTCCCGCTGCCTTTTTACAAGCGGCCTCATCCGAAGTGAAGGAAAGGGAGTTGGGATGCCAGACCTGAGCGGCATGCGTTTCGCGGAGACCCACGAGTGGGTCAAGCAGGACGGAGCGACAGCCACGGTGGGGATCAGCGAGTATGCGCAGTCGCAGCTC
>VBFF01000145.1 GCA_005889285.1 Chloroflexota bacterium | reverse complement strand
CGTAAGCGAGGATCACCGCCTGGACGCGATCGCGCAGTTCGAGCTTGTCGAGGACGTGGGCGACGTGGGTCTTGACGGTCGCCTCGCCGACCTGCAGCGCCTTGGCGATTTCCGGGTTGGAGAGGCCGCGGCCCAGCAGCCTGAGCACCTCCAGCTCCCGATCGGTCAGGGTCTTGAGGTCGGTGCCGCTCGCCCGCACGGGTGCGCGCTGCTTGGCGAACTCCTCGATCAGCCGCTTCGTGATCGAGGGAGCGAGGAGCGCCTCGCCGCTCGCCGCCACGCGGACGCCGCGAACGAGCTCCTCGGGCGGGACGTGCTTGAGGAGAAAACCACTCGCGCCGGCCGCGAGAGCGTCGAAGACGTATTCGTCCAGGTCATAGGTCGTCAGGATCACGATCTTGCCGGCCGCGCCGGCTTCAGTCAGGCGCCGCGTCGCCTCGATGCCGTCGACGCCCGGCATTCGGATGTCCATGAGGACGACGTCAGGTCGAAGGGTGCGGACGGCGTCGATCGCCGCGGATCCGTCGCCGGCCTCGCCGACCACCTCCAGGTCGGGCTGCGCCTCGAGGATCATGCGGAAGCCGGCGCGGACGAGCGCCTGGTCGTCGACGATCAGGACCTTGATGGCCATCAGGCGGGGGTTTCGATGGGCAGGCGGGCGTGCACCGAGAATCCGCCGGCGGGATCGCGCCCCGCGTGCAGCTTGCCGCCAAAGAGCGCCACGCGTTCGCGCATCCCGATCAGCCCATGTCCCGATGACGAGGCCGGATCAGCGCCTCCGCCGGCGCCGTCATCGCGGACGTCCAGGCCCAGCATGTTCGGGCTGTAGTGGACTCGGATGTCCACGCGGCGTGCGCGGGCGTGCTTGAGCACGTTGGTCGTCGCTTCCTGAAGGATCCGGTAGGCGGAGAGATCGAGCGCCGGCGGCAGCGGCTGCGCCTCACCGTCGACGCGGGCATCGACCTCGAGGCCGGCCGCGCGCAGTTCCTCGACGAGGCCGGCCAGCTGGCCAATCCCGGGTTGGGGGCTCCGATCGGGGGTGGTGCCATTCGCGCTGCGCAGGACGCCGAGCAGCCGGTTCAGCTCGATGAGGGTCTCTCGCGCCGTCGTTTCGATCAGCCCCAACGCCTTCGCTGCCGCTTCGGGCTTGCTCAGCTGCACCGCCCGGGCCGCACCGGCCTGGATGGCGATCACGCTGACATCGTGGGCGACGACGTCGTGCAGCTCGCGGGCAATCCGCGTTCGCTCCTCGTCGGCCGCGAGCCGCCGGTCCTGATCGCGCTCACGTTCGAGCCGCGCGGCGCGTTCCTCGAGCTGCGCCACGTAGGCGCGCCGCGTCCGAAGGTAATCGCCGATCAGCCAGGCGGCGACGAAGAACAGGCTGGGGACGGTGATCGCGAAGGACCGGGGGTTTCCCGTGACACCGAAAACGACGAAGCCGGCGACGAAGCCCAGGCCGGCGACGACGAGAAAGACGAGCCGGCGGGCCCCCACCTCGTAGGCGGCGACGCTGTACATCGCCACCAGCAGCCCGAGCCCGGCGATGCCCGGGTTGAAACCCAACAGCACTTTGGCCCCGAAGGCGACGGCCACCAGGAGAAGGACCAGGCTCGGATAGCGGCGTCGCCAGAGCAGCGGAACGACTTGCAACAGCAAGAGGAGAAAACCGACCACGATCACGGTGACGATGCCGCCCGGGGTGCCTACCGGGAGGGGCAACGGTCGATCGCCGAACCGCAGGTCGATGAAGCTGGTCAGCCCCAGCAGAAAGAGAATCGCAACCAGCAGGCGATCGAAGGTGCGCGGCCGCAGCCGCCCAATCCAGCCCCAACCACGGGTTGGCGTCTCCACTGGCTACAGGGTAGCCATGTTGGTCGAGCGGCGAATCCACCGCGCGAATGAGGCCATCACTCGCGCGGCTGAGGGTCAGGCCGCTGCGGCAGGGGAGGCTGTTGCTTCGTTTCGCCGGTCGCCCCGTCCACGTGTCAGACCCAGGATCACCAGGATGACCGCCCATCCGCAATAGAGGATGCTCGTGCTGATATAGGGCCCGAGCGCCCCCTCTGCCTCGAGGATGTAGAGCGTATTGGGCCAGGTGTTGAGCGACGCGTGAAAGAGGAGCACGAACAGCAGACTCCTCCGCGTGCCGTTGTAGAGCCAGGTCGAAACGATCGAGAGCGCAATCGTGCGCACAAGGAACAGCGCGAAGGGCAGGTGGCTCTGGGCGGTGCCGGGGATCCAAAACAGCGGCAGATGCCAGAGTGCCGTGACCACCCCAATCCCGATGGACGCCCACAGCAAACCGAACACCGGCTGCACCCGTTGAAGCAGGAACCCGCGCCACCCGAATTCCTCACCCGTTGGTCCGCCGATCAGGAGCACGAGGAGAAATGTGGAAGGGATGGCTAGCCAACGAGAGGCATCGGACAGGTCCGGAAAGGTGCCGCCTTTCAGGATGTGTACGTATAGAACCACGATCCGAATGGCGGCAGGGGCGACGAGGGCGGCCACGTACCACCGGATGCCCACCCGCCACCGGAACGCCTGACCGAGAAACTCTCCCAGACCACGGAAACCTGATGTCCGGGCGACGATTGTGACCGCGCTGAGGAAGGGTCCGAAAGTCCCGAGAATGATCAGCACTGCCGCTGTTGACGCCGAAATATGCCCGTACTGGCGGCTGGCAGCGACCAGGGGTAACCAACACAGCCAGGAGATCACGAACGCATTGATTGTGAAAAGGATCGCCGCGGGTCTGGGGGCAAGCCGGGGCCGAATCAACGGCAGATGTAACGCTCCGGTTCGGTCCAGGCTTGCTTTGCCGTGAATTTCGGCCGAAATAAAGCTCGGTGCGACGGATTGGCACTCTATCTTTGAGATGGCTGAGTCACAGCCGACGGGCGGACCGCCAACGGCTGCCCTGGTTGAGCGAGCCCTCGCGGGTGATTTGGAAGCGTTCACCAAGCTGGTCCGTGACCATCAGGATCCGGCGTACGCGACCGCGCTGCTGATGTTGCGCGACCGCGGCCGTGCCCAGGATGCCGTGCAAGACGCGTTCCTCGTCGCCTTCGCCAATCTCGGAACACTGCGCTCCCCGCAAGCGTTTGGTGCCTGGCTGCGCCAGATCGTCCGCCATCAGGCAAGGCGGATCGTGCGGCGACAGCCGTTGGAGGCGTCCCTGGATGAAGCCACCGCGTCCAGCGCTTCGGACCCGGCCGACACGGCCGAGCGACGGGACATGTTGAGGCGAATCCTTCGTGCGATCGATGAGCTGCCCGAGGGTGAGCGTGAGGCAACAATCCTCTTTTATCTGAAGGACCAGTCGCAGAAGACGGTTGCTTCGCTCCTTCATCTTCCACTGACGACCGTCAACAACCGCCTGCACGCCGCGCGAGCCAGACTGAAAGGAGAGTTGCTGCCCATCATGGAAAGAACCCTTGCCCAATCTGCCCTACCTGCGGACTTCGCCGACGCCGTTGGCCAAATCGTCCGCGTCGCTGGCGCTACCGCCAACGGCGTGTCGGCAGCGCTCGCCCGTCTTGGGGCTCGCCCGTCAGGGACGGAGCCACTTGAAACAGGGATAAAGGTCATCGATCTGCTCTGCCCGATGACCCAGGGAGGCTCGGTCGGCCTCTTCGGTGATCCCCGAGTTGGCAAGCTTGTCCTCGTTGAAGAAATCACCCACAACATCGGAAAGCGGCGAGGCCAGCCGATCATCTTCACCTTCGTGAAGGCACCCGACGAGGTCGATGTCTACGCCGAGCTGCTGGCTGACGCGGGTCCACTGCCGACAGTCGTCATCGCTGCCGAGGAGGCCAGCGAAGTCGCGCTTCAGGCTGCCACTCCCTTCCTCGACGTCGCCGTCTTCATGTCCCGGCACCTGGTCAAGGACGGTATCTACCCTGCGATCAACCCGAGCCAGTCATGGTCGCGGCTGTTAGATCCGGCGTTCGTCGGAAGTGAACACTGGGAGGTAGCTCAAGGCGTTTTAAAGGCGCTAGGTGATATCGAGGATTCTGGGTCAACGGGCGCTCGGGCGCGTCGCATACGAAACTTTCTCTCGCAGCCCTTCTTTGTAGCCGAGGCCTACACGAATCGATCCGGTGCGTACGTGCCGCGACGGGAGACGATCGCGGCCTTCGCGGAGTTGTTAGCCGGAAGCTACGACCATCTTCCTGAAGCGTCGTTTCTCATGAGGGGGAGGCTGCCCGCACCCTGATATTCGCCCCACGGGAGGCCGATTAAGATCGATCCCGGAGTGACCGCCGAGTTTCGCGTCCTGTTTACCGGCTATGTCGGGGAACGGGTCGCCAGCACCGTCAGTTTCGTCCGCGACGGCGCTGTTCGGGTCATCGTCGACCCGGGAATGGTGCCCGAACCGGCCGCCATCCTGGGTCCACTCGGGGAGGTGGTCGACTCACCGGCGGAGATCACGGACGTGATCTTTTCGCACCATCATCCGGACCACACGCTCAACGCCGCGCTTTTTCCGAGAGCTCGCGTCCACGATTTTTGGGCGATCTACCAGGGCGATGTCTGGAAGGGACGTCCGGCGGAGGGGTTTGCCCTCAGCCCATCGGTCCGTTTGATCGAAACACCCGGGCATACGCCACAAGACATCACCACGCTGGTTTCGACCATCGGCGGCACGGTGGCGTTCACGCACCTGTGGTGGTCGGCGAGCGGGCCGGCGGAGGACCCGCTGGCGTCTGACCCGTCCGCCCTCCATCGCAACCGGGCACGTGTGCTGGAGATCGCCCAGCTCATCGTCCCTGGTCATGGAGCCGCGTTCAAGCCGTCAGCCGAGACGCCTCGCTAGCAGAAGCACACCGAGGACGGTCACAGCGACGCCGACGAGGACCACGCCGAGCGGGACGAGTTGCTCATGGTTCGCCTGGCATCGCTGCGTGCAATCCGCG
>VBFF01000144.1:10430-11313 GCA_005889285.1 Chloroflexota bacterium | reverse complement strand
TTGAGCGCTGCAGCCATCGCCACCGCCTCACGACCGCTGCGCGCCAGCTCGCAGCTGAAGCCGCGCGAGCGCAGGATCTTGAGCGCCATCTTTTGCATTGTCGCGTCGTCTTCGACCACGAGGATCAGCTGGTTCATGCGGCGGCTCCTTGCGTTTTACTCTGACCCAACATCTGGCGAACCGCGTTGGTCAGGCCTTCCGGTTCGATCGACCCCTTGGCGACGAATCGCTGGATATGACCGTTGAGGGTGAGCACGTCTTCGGCTGTCAGCTCCTTGGCGCTGACTATCATCACGGGGATGCCGGCGGCGGCGGGCTGGGCGCGCAACCGCGCGACCATCTCGAAGCCGCTCATCCCAGGCATCATCAGGTCGAGCAGCACGAGGTCCGGTGGCGATTGCGCGATCAGGGCCATCCCCTCATCGCCGCTCGAGGCAGAGATCACCTCGGCCTGCTCCTCCTTCAGGATCTTGCTGAGCATGGTGCGCGCCTCGGGGTCGTCGTCGACGACGAGCACGCGCTTACCCGCCAGCGTTGGCAACAGCCGGTGGATCTTGGCGATCAGGGCACGGCGGTCGTAGGGTTTGCCCAGGTAATCCGAGGCCCCCAGCGCGAACACGAGCCGCTGGTCCTCGACGATGGTGACCACCAGCACCGGGATGCCCGCTGTCTGCGAATCTTCCTTGAGCTTCTCGAGCACCCACCACCCGGATGCGTCCGGCATCATGATGTCGAGGGTGATCAGCATCGGGCGGCTCTCGCGCGCGAGTTGCAATGCGTCGGCGGCGTTGGACGCCTGCACCGTCCTCCATCCTTCTTGCTCGAGATGGCGGCAGATCAGCTGCCGGACGCTGGTGTCGTCGTCTACCACCAGGATGACGGT
>VBFF01000144.1:0-10356 GCA_005889285.1 Chloroflexota bacterium | reverse complement strand
GTAAATGTGAAGGTGCTGCCCAGGCCGGGCTCGCTCAGCACGGTGATCGCGCCGCCGTGCATTTCGACCAGCCTGCGCACGATGCTCAGGCCGAGGCCCGTGCCACCGTGCCGGCGCGTGCTGCTGCCATCACCCTGGACGAATTCGTCGAAGATGACCCGCTGCGAATCGGCGGAAATCCCCATGCCGGTGTCCTTGACGGCGATCCGCACCATGCGGCCGGAGGGCTGCGCCATGATCTCGATGTGGCCGCGCTCCGTGAACTTCACGGCGTTGGAGAGCAGATTGATCAGGACCTGCTTGAGCCGCGCGGCATCGGCCTCGACCGCGGGCAACCCCGGGCCGAAACGGGTGTCGACGCGCAACCCTTTCTCCTGAGCGAGCGGGCTGATGCTCTCCAACACCGAGGTGACCAGGGCTGGCAGCTCGACGCGCTCCAGCGAAAGGTCCATCTTGCCGGCCTCGATCTTGCTCAGGTCGAGGATCTGGTTGATGAGCGCCAGTAACGATTGGCCGCTCTTGTTGACTTGCAGGATGTCCTGGTGCTGGTCCTCGTTGACCGGCCCATCGATGCCATCGAGCAGGATCTGGGAGAAGCCGATGATCGCCGAGAGCGGCGTGCGCAGCTCGTGCGAGACGTTGGCCAGGAACTCGGACTTCAGTTTGTTGGCGCGGGCGAGCTCCTGGTTGGCGGCCTGGAGCTCGGAGGTCCGCTGCGAGACCTTCTCCTCCAGCGTCTGGTAGGCGCCGCTGAGCCGGTGGGCCATCTGGTTGAAGGTATGCGCCAGCGCCCGTAACTCTTTCGCCGCGAATTGTTCGCGCACCTTGAGCGGCGTCACGAAGTCGCCCTGGGCAATGCGGCTCGCCGCGCGGTTCAGCTCATCGACGGGCCGCGTGATCCAGGCGGCGCCCAGGAAGCCGAGCACCAGGGCGAGCACGATCGCGACCAGCAGCCATTCGACCGTGCTCTGGATCAAGGGCGTCAGCTCAGACCGAAGCTCGGCGACCGGCTGCGAGACCCAAACTTTCCAGCCGACGACCGGGACCGTCGCGAAGCCGGCGGCCCGCTGGATGTTGCCGTCAGGGTCTGTGTACCAGCTCACGCCAGTTTCCTGCCCGAGCGACTGCTGGAAGATCGCCGCTGAGGAGAGATCCTTGGCCTCGAGGCGCCAGTCATCGCGCGGATGCGCGATCACGCGACCGCGACGGTCGACTACTACCGCCTGGCCGTTCACGCCGATGCGGCTGTAGGTGGAGAGCCGCTGCACCTCCGAGAGGTTCACGGTGCCGGCGAGAAACCCGACCAGGTGCCGCCCCGCGTCGAGGATGGGGACGGCAATGACGACCGCGGCTACGCTCGAATCACCTCTGGACCGGATCACATCGGAATACTTGGGCCCGACGCGCCCGGGGTTGAGCACGTCCTTGACGTAGTTCCAATCGCCGTAGTCGACGCCCACCCCGGCGGGCGGTGCTGCAGCGACCGCCCGGCCGTTCAGGTTCCCGACGTAGAGCTGGAGCAGAGCCGGCTGGGCGGAGTGGGCGGCGGCGAGCGCCTGGTTCAGGCGTGCCGAGTTGAAGGTGGAGTCATTCAGGTGAGGGATGCCGGCGTCGGTGTCGGACTCGACCTGGGACGCCGTACTCTGGAGGGCCGCGGTCTGATCCAGCAGGTAACCGTAAATGGCTTGCGCCAGGCTTTCCGCCATCGGCTCGTGCTTCTGCTGGATGCTGGCGTTCTGGGTCGAGAAGAGCGCCGAGATCCGCTGCGCGCCGAAGAAGATCAAGGGACCGACGCCGACCATGAGGAAGCCGACGCTGATATACCAGCGCAGGCTGTGCATCGAGGAGCGCCCGGCGTCGGCCGATGGGGCGGCCACATCGCGAGTAACGGCTCGCCAAGATCAACTTTGCGGGCTGCTCGAACCTACGCCGTCACTGGATCGTTACGCTTGAGCTATGCCGGAACCGCCAAAAGCGCGGATGACCGCGAAGGATCGTGCTCGCCTTGCGGCGGAGCGGCTAAAGGCGCTCTATCCGGCGGTCTCCGAACTGGCGCACACGAACCCTTTTCAGATGCTGGTCGCGACCATCCTGTCGGCGCAAACAACCGACCGCTCCGTCAATTCGGTCACGCCGGCGCTGTTCGCCAGGTATCCGGACGCCGCCGCCCTGGCCCACGCCAATCCCGCGGAGGTCGAAGCGATCATCAAACCCACCGGCTTCTACCACGTCAAGGCCAAAACGATCATCGCCGCCAGTGCGGCCCTCCTCGAGCGCTTCCATGGAGAGGTGCCACCGCGGATCGAAGACCTCGTGACATTGCCGGGTGTCGGTCGTAAGACGGCCAACGTCGTGCTCGGCGTCGCCTTCGGCATCCCGGGGTTCGCCGTCGACACCCACGTCAAACGGCTGACGCGACGGCTCCACCTGACCAAAAGCACCGATCCGGTGAAGATCGAAGCCGAGGTGACGAAGATGCTGCCGCCGGAGGAGTGGACCGGCTTCAGCCTGCGCCTGATCCTGCACGGCCGCCGGATCTGCCTCGCCCGGACGCCGCGCTGCCCGGAGTGTGTGCTCAACGACTTCTGCCCGTCATCCACCGTTCGGGCCAGGGGCGGGCGCCGTCCCTTGACGGCAACCGCGGCCCGCGTAAGGTTGGGGCATGGCCGAGGTACCGTCCGCAAGCGGCCCGGGCGGCGCCCAGGGACCCGTCATTAGCCAGCCCTCGCGCGGCCCGCGACGCCCGTCGATGGTTCTCGGCGGGCTGCTCGTCCTGATCGGGGCGATCCTGCTGGCGGGCCAGTTCGTGCGGGTCGACATCGGGCACTATGGCTGGCCGTTCTTCGTCATCGCCCCCGGCATCCTGATCCTCTTCGTCGCGCTGTCCGCGAGGGGCGCCGTCAGCGAGGGCCTCGCCATCTTCGGCAGCATCGTCACGGTGTCGGGCCTGATCCTGCTGGTCCAGGACGCCACCGACCACTATGAGAGTTGGGCCTACGCGTGGACGCTCATTTTCCCGGGCGCGATCGGCCTCGGCATGATCCTCTATGGGCTCACGGCCCGTCGCCCCGGCAACGTCCGCTCCGGGATGCGCCTGGTCGGCATCGCGCTCGTCCTGTTCCTCCTGGGTGCCGCCTTCTTCGAAGGCATCGTCGGCATCAGCGGCTACCAGTTCGACCACAGCGCGGGCGTCGTCCTCGGGGCGCTCATCATTGCCCTGGGCGCCCTCATGCTCGTGCTCAATCTCACCTCGAGCGGCCGCCAGTCGAGGTAGGCGAACTACACTAGGCGTCGTGCGAATCGGCGTTCTCACCGGCGGTGGCGACGCGCCCGGCCTCAATGCGGCCATCCGCGGAGTTGCCCGCCGGGCCTTCCAGCAGGGATTCCAGGTCACCGGCATCAAGAACGGCTGGGCCGGGGTGCTGGGAGCAGGCGACATGGAGGATCTCACGTCAGCGTCCGTGCGGGGCATCCTGCCGCTCGGGGGAACCATCCTTGGCACCTCGCGCACCAATCCCCTCAAGGAGAAGGGTGGCGTCGAGCAGGTCATCAGCCTACTGCGCGGCAGCGGCGTCGACGGCCTGGTCGCGATCGGCGGGGACGATACCCTTTCCGTCGCTGCTGCCATGAGTGACGGCGGCTATCCGGTGGTCGGCGTACCCAAGACAATCGACAACGACCTCTCCGTCACCGAGTTCTGCATCGGATTCGATACCGCGGTCGGTGTGGTGGTCGAGGCGCTCGATCGCTTGCACACCACCGCCTCCGCCCATCATCGCGTGATGGTGGTGGAGGTGATGGGTCGCGATACCGGATGGGTCGCAATGGTCGGCGGGCTGGCCGGCGGCGCCGACATGATCATCATCCCGGAGTTTCCCGCCGAGCTCGAGGCGGTCGTCGAGCACCTGCGTCACCGCCGCGGCGAAGGCAAGGATTTCAGCATCATCGTTGTCGCCGAGGGCGTCAAGATGCGGGCGCTCGAACCGGCGATGGCGGTCGCGGCCGCGGCAGAGAAGCGCGATGCCTTCGGTCATGTCCAGCTCGCGAAACAGGGCGTGGGCGATGCGCTCAGCACCCGGATCGAGGAGGCGACCGGCTTCGAGACGCGGGTCACGGTGCTCGGTCACCTGCAGCGCGGCGGCTCACCGTCGCCGGTCGACCGGATCTGGGCGACCCGCCTGGGGGTGGCAGCCACCGACCTGCTGGCCGATCACAAGGCGGGCGTGATCCCGATCCGGCGCGATGGGCAGATCGCGGTAGTGCCATTGCGCGACGTCATCGCCGAAACTCGCAAGGTCCCGCGCGAGCTCTACGACTTACAGCTGGTCTTCGACTAAGCGCTAGCCCGGCGCTTCTGCCGGTAGAGCGTCGCGTCCGCCGACGCCAGCAGGTCCTCCGCCGTCTTGCCGTCCTGGGGAAAGTTCGCCAGGCCGAGGCTGACGCCGGGGATCTGCAGCAGCTCCCGGCCCGCCATGAAGCGGTGGCGCGCGATGCCGTCCGAGATGCGCTGCGCGACGCTCGCCGCCGCGGCTGCCGGTGTCGCCGGCAGGAGCACGACGAATTCATCGCCGCCGTACCGGGCCACGATGTCCTCGCCGCGGACCGCGTCCATCAGCGCGTTCGACACTTCGCGAAGGAGCGCATCACCCGCGAGGTGGCCGTAGGTATCGTTGATCCGCTTCAATTCGTCGACATCCAAAAAGACGATCGAGAAGGTCTCGCCGGACGCCTCGGACCGCGTGATCTCCTGCTCGATCCGCTCGAGAAAGTGGCGCCGGTTGTTGAGGCGTGTCAGCGGATCATGGCTTGCCTCCCGCTTGAGCGTGTCGTGCAGCTGGGCTACCTCGAGGCACGACGCCAGCTGGGAGCCCACCGCCGACATCAGGGCCACGTCCGCCTCCGAAAACGCGTCGGCATGCTGGCTCTCGGCGTTGAGGACCCCGACGACGCGACCCCGGCTCATCAGCGGAAAGGCCAGCTCCGAGCGAACCTGGTCGTCGAGGCCGATGTAGCGGGTATCCGCCTGGACGTCAGGCACGATGTGGGGCACGGCGTTCTTGTAAACCCAGCCGGTGATGCCCTCGCCCACCGCGATGGTGAGCCCCTTGATATCCACCGCATATCCACTATGGGCACCGACTCGCAGCTCGCTTGCATCGTTCACCGGAAGCAGGATCGAGACCATGTAATAGCCCATCACGATGCGGCTCAATAGCGTGTCCAGATCGAGGACCGCGGTGGTCTCCTGCGCGATTCGGTAGATGATGCGGAGCTCGCGGGAGTCGGCCACGGAGAGGATGTCTTTGACTGCGGCCGGGGCCGAATGCGAGGCAAACAACTCCGCCATGAGTTGTTCGTACCAGGGCGCCCGGCCGGAGGCCGCCTCGCGGCACATCAGCACCAGGGCGTCCGTCACTTTCGGATCGAGGTTGATGCCGGCGAATCGCGTCAACTCCTCGAGGCCCTCGGCCACGGTCTGCTCCGTCTTTAACGGCAGATCGAAGGTGACGTTGAAGAAAGCATTGACGACCGAGATGATCCGTGTCTCGACTGGGATCGCCTCGGCCTTCAACCCGTCGGGGTATCCCTCGCCGTTGAAGCGTTGCAGGACATCCGCGGCGACGACTGGGTGGGTCATCATGAGCGCGCGTTCCTCGGCGTCCAGCCGGCCGCGCTTCCTCAGAATGCTGTCGGGGAGGTTGATCTTGCCGAGGTCCTGAAGCAGCGCGGCGTACCGCACGCGTCGCCGGCGGGCCGGGTCGAACCCCAGGTGCTCGGCAAGTCGCTCCGCCAGCACCGCGTGCTCGTAGGCGCGACTTCGTAGCGCCTCGCGCAGCTCGATGGCGCCGGCGAGTGTCAGGACCATGGCTTCTTCCATCTCCCGAGATTCCCCGAGGAGGCGCGCCGTCTCGATCGCGGCGGCCGTCTGGTTGGCGAACGCCATCACGGCCGGCAGGTCCGACTCGCGCAGCCCGGCACCAATCACGGTGATCGCGCCGATGGCCTGATCACCCACGACCAGCGGTGCGGAAATCACGGCGGACATCTGCAGCAGCTCGCTCAGCCGTCGAGCGTTCGCGGACGCCTCGGGCGTGAGGACCATGGCGACGCGCCCGACCAGCTCATCGTGGTCGCCGATGTACTGCGGTTTGAGAGTGGAGCAGGCCCGGTAAAGGATCGGGATGCGCTCGAAGGGGATGAAGCTGCCAACCTCTTCGCGGCCGGTGAGCCTGGCGACCTCGGCGGCCGCATGCAGCGCGTGGATGTAGGCGATCGTCAGCCCCTTGCCATCAGACGTTGCATCGAAGAAATACGTGGACAGCCCCACGTCCGCCAGGCGGGTTGCGACCGCCGCGAAAATGGCCGGGCGGTCGAGGCGCTGCAGCGCCTGGAGGCCTGCCTCGCCCAGGGCTTTGACCAGGGGCGTTACCGATGGCTCGCTAGTCCGGATGGCGTTGGCGTCGCTGGCCATCTGCGGCAGGAACTGACTGAAGCCGGCTTCGGCCAACCGCTCCGGGCGAAAGAACCATACCCGGCCGATCTTCTCGCCGGGCAGCCGGCCATCGCGCGCCTGGCGCCGAACGACTTCGGGATGCCGATGAATCGCCGCCGCGACCGCCTCGACCGAGAGGAGGTTGGGCAACTTCATGGCGAGCGGTATGGCCGGTTGTGTGACGCGACGCTGCACTGCTCCCTGCAACGAAGGAAGCCCTTGCTTCCTACGTCTTAATGCCAGTGGACGCTCTCCCATCCGGGCCGATGCCCGAGCGCCGGACCATCCTGGTCACGGACGACAGCAGCGCCAACCGCGACCTGCTCTCCGGGCAGCTCTCCAACCTCGGCTTCTGGACGGAAGCCGCCAACAATGGGGAGGAGGCGATCCGCGTCGCCCGCCGCCTCAAGCCAGACCTGATCTTGATGGACGTCGAGATGCCGGTGATGAATGGCCACGATGCCTGCAAGCGCCTCAAGTCAGACCCCGTTACCGCCGAGATCCCGGTGCTGATGATGACCGGCTTCGACCCGCGGCCCGAGCGCGCCAAGATGGTCGAGGCGGGCGGCGACGACCTGATCGTCAAGCCGATCGCGATGCGGGACCTCCAGGTGCGGGTACGCGCCTTACTGCGCCTCAAGGAATTGCGTCGCGATCTTCGCAGCACCCAGGAAAGCCTGCGCGAGCTGGTCAAGCGGGAAAACCCGACGGAATCGAAAGCCCCCTTCGACGACCGCGTCGCGCTCACCGCCCAGTCGCTGGCGCGGCTGGTCGGCCTCGACGCCGAGGATCAGGAGGTTGCCTACCACGCCGGGCTCTTGCACGACATCGGCCAGATCGGGTTGCCGGAAGCACTTCTCAACAAGCAGGGTGGCTTGACGCCTGAGGAGTTTGCCCAGATCCAGCAGCACACCGTCCTTGGCGCCGAGATCGCCGGACCCTTTCGCCCGGCCACTGTGCTGGCCCCGGCGATCCGGCATCACCACGAGCGCTGGGACGGGTCCGGCTACCCCGACAAGTTACAGGGGCCGGCGATCCCCATGATGGCGCGTATCGTCTCTGTCGCCGACGCCTTCCATGCCATGATCACGGACCGCCCCTACCGGCCACGTCACACTGTCGCCAAAACTCTCGAAATCCTCGCCGCCGGCTCGGGCTCGCAGTGGGATCCGCGCCTCGTCGCCGCCTTCGCCACGTCGTCCCTGCCCCAGCGTATTGCGGGTGCGGTCGAGGGCGACGAAGCCAAGATCGCCTAGCTGAACTTCACCTAGCCCTTCCGCTGTTCCCTCAAAACAGATCGGCCGGCCCGCAGGCCGGCCGACCAACCTTAGAAGGCGATCGCGATTACGGGTTGTAGATACAGGTGGCGACGTTCGGGACAAGTTTGCCCTGGACGGTCCCGGAGCCGTATCCGGCTTTGACGACGTAGGTAAACGCCTCCGTCGCGGGCGGTGCCTGGTGCAAGAGGTTCGCGGTGATCAGTTCGCCGATGTTGACCCCGTCACCGTTTGTCGGTCCGGGCGGCACGGCGACGTCGGCGACGCTGTCGGGGTACTTGAGATTGTTCGTGTAGTAGATGTCCGCGGCGCCCTGGATGGTAGCGCCGTCGGTCTTCATCGCGTTGCAGGCGGCGTTGGCGCTCACACCCGAGATGTTGAAGAGAACGATCGCCGCCAGGATGCCCAGGATCGCGATGACCACGAGCAACTCGACGAGGGTGAAGCCCCCCTGGCTGCGCTGCGAGCGGCGGCGCGCATCTTTGAGTAGTGCAAGAAGCATGGTTGTCGTATTACCTCCTAGTTCACAGTCGAGATTAGGGACGATTTCTTGCGAGATTCGTAAAGGTTGGCTCAGTGGAGTAGCAGCTGGGTGACGGCGACCGTCACAGCGCCGGCGGCCAGCGCGACGACCACGAGCACCGCCAACGGCCGGACGTGGCTTGGTTTGCGCGGCGGCGCGAAGTCGACCGCAACCTCGGGTCCGCGATCAGGCCGCGACACGGGTGTCACCTCCCTGTGACGGACTCAGGCGGTTGCGCCAGTCGCCCTGGCGGATCAAGCCGATGCCGGCGAAGTGCGCCTGCCAGGGAAAATCCGCGGGCGCCTTAAGGGGCGGCACGGGAAGGAGGACGTCGAACGCGAAGCGCTGGCGAGCCCGCTGCAGGCTGTCGTCGATGAAGGCGAAGCGCCCCCCCAGCGCGAGGGGTGTCGCCTGACTGATCTGCACGTCGGAGGCGGCTCCGCGCATGAACTTGACGAGCGCGTTGAGGGAGAGCGCCAGCTCGTCCAGCTGGGCGTCGGCGTCCTCCGGCGGGGCGTCGAGGGCAAAGGTCCGAAAGAACCGCGGTCGCCCGCGCACCATGAGGACCAGGGTGGCCTCCGCCGCGCCCCATTCGAGCAGCAGGCCGTCCGACACCCCCATGCCGCGCGCCAGCGCGAGTGGCTTGAGATCCATGTGCTCCACCTGCAAGCCGGCGGCTCCGACCGCCGCGACCACCGCGTCGATCATGGCTCGCCGCGCCGCGACCAGGTAGACGGCGTAACCGTTCGCGTCGCGGCTCGCGTGCCAGGCGAAGTAGACGTCGGCCGCCTCCATCGGGACCAGGCGGCGGCCTTCGAAGGCGACGACGCGGCTGAGCTCGCTGCCGGCAAGCCGTGGCAGCCGGAAATCGCGAAACGCGGTCCCGGTCTCGGCGATCGCGACCCGGGCGTGCACGGCAGTGAAGCCGCCGGCATCGAGGGCGCTGCGCACGGTCGTCGTCAGCAGAGGTGTCGGGATGCCATCCACCATCGCCCCCTCGGGGAGCAGTACTTCGGCGTGATGGGTGAGGCGCCGGCCGTCGGCCTGGAGCAGCCGCAGCTCTCCGGCGCCAAGATCCAGGCCGAGCCGGGCGGTCACTGGAACGATTCCCAGTCGATCGCCCAGCTTGCCTTCTTTCCCCCGTTGGCAGACGTGATCTGGGCCGTCAGCGTACGGCTGGTCCCGGTGGCCTGGACAAGGACCGTGTAACTCGGCTTGTTCGTCTTGCAGCCGACCACCGGGGTCGATGTCGCCGTGACCGTGATCGTGCTCGAGCCGTAGGTCAGTGGAAAGCTGGTGACGGTCGGCTGACACCCGGCGCCCTTGGCCGCCGAGTCGTTGGTCTCGATCGCGTAGGCCAGCCCCGCGTCGAGCGCATAGGTTTGCCTGGTATCGGCGCGCACCCCATTCAGGTTGAGAAAGGCCCCGCTCGCCAGTGTCAGGGCTGCCCAGACGACGAGCAGGAAGGCCGCCACGAAGACGAGAACGAGCAGCAGTGCCTGGCCGCGCTGGCCCGTCAAACGGCCCGGCACTACCAGCAACCTCCCGGGCGGTTGCTGACGTTGAACGTCGCAGCGGTCGCCCCGATGGCTGAGGGCTGAATGGCCACCGTCGCGTAGCAGCCGGCCGCCGTGACGGTGACGCTGGTGACGCCGCGGGCCGCGGTGGTCGCTAAGCCATTGACGGTGCGGACCAGGTCACGGTTGTTGTTGACGCTGTAGATGACGACCACGGGCGGCGATCCGTAGGTCAGTGAGAGCGTATTCGCGAGGTTGATCGTTACCGGTAGCGCCGGCAGGGCCGCTGCGCTGTTGAGATCGCGAGTGAGCCAGAGACTGGCGGCGCTGTCCGCCTCATCGGCGGCAATCGCGCGGGCCTCGTTGGATACGGCGCGCGAGGCGACGAGGAAGGTCCCGGCCATCGCCAGCGTGACGATGCTGAGGATCGCGAGCCCGACCATCATCTCGACAAGGGTGAATCCGCGCTGTCGGCGCCTCATGGCTGCACCTTCAGGAAGTCGAGAGTTTCCGTCGCATTGTTCGGCCCGGTCACCGTCAACACCA
>VBFF01000143.1 GCA_005889285.1 Chloroflexota bacterium | reverse complement strand
CGCGCCAATGGCGGCCACCAGCAGCAGGACAATCGTCCCGGAATTAACCTGCGGCAATCCGTTTCTCCTGCGCAAACTCCAGATCGTCCGCGCCACGGATGATCCACCAGTTGACCGCCTGGCGCCAGCGACCGGCGGGAGCCAGCGACGGCTGGCTTCCACCAAAGCCCCGCGGATCCAGGTAGACCACCAGGCTACGCTGGCCGCGCACCCCCAGATCGAGCAGCGCCTCGAGCCAGTGTTCATCGGCGGAGGGGGTGATGACGATCAGCCCGCCGCGATGGCGCCACTGTTGCCGCTGCGAGTTGAGCAGGGTGGCCAGCGAGACCGTGCCATCGGCCTGGGCCAGGGTGAAATGCTCGAAGAGCTTCTTCTGCTGCTGCTCGCCGCGGGCCGCCTCGATCACGCTCAGCCGGCTGTCATTGCTCACCAGGCCGATGGCGCCGCCGCGCCGCAGTGCGGCATCGGCGATGGACGCCGCCATGCTCATGGCGTACTCGAGGGTCGATTCCGGCGCCTCGCCGGCGTGAACAGCGGCTTGCAAGTCGAGCACGATCCAGGCATCACCACCCTCGCGGGTTTCGAAGCTGCGGCTCATCAGCCGGCCCAGCCGGGCCGACGACGCCCAGTGGATCCGCTTCACGCTGTCGGTCGGCACGTACTCCCGGATCGTGGTCGCGTTGGGAGGGATATCCAGCACCCGCCCGCGGAGCTGTTCATCGCCGGCGGTGCTCGGCGCCAGCGCATCGAGCGATCCGACCGGCCGCACCACGGGGTAGACGACCACCGACCGGCTGCCGGCGACGCGGAGTGATCGGGTGAAAAGGCCAAAGGGATCGCCGTAGCGCAGCTCGACCGGACCGAACGTGAAGAGCCCGCGCTGCTTGAACCGCCCGCGCGACGTCCAGCGCCGCGTCCGCCGACCCTTGAGGCTGAAGACCCGACCCGGGTCGTAGCCCGGGAGGTTGGAGAAGTCCGTCAGTTCGATCAGGGGGATGGGAATCCAGGACCGATTCTCGATCGTGAACTGCTCTTCGAAGTTATCGCCCACCTGGTACTGCCCCTCAGGGCTGGAGCGCCGGATGGAGAGGTTATCGGCGGCCAGCCGGCTCCAGAAATAGCTCACGACGAAGATCAGGACCAGCGCATAGAGCAGGCTGTACGCCAACCGGATCCCGGTGATATACGCAAAAAAGAAGAGCAGCGCGAGCGCCGTGACCAGGGGAAGGCGCGGGAGCCGCATGGACGAGCTAAATCGCGACTCGCCGCCCGAAGCGAGACACCACGTTGGGCGGCGGCACCGGTTCCGTCTCGAGGATCTGGGTCAGCACCTTCGCCGGGGTGAGGCCGCGCAACTCGGCATTCGCCTTGAGGATCAGGCGGTGAGCCAAGACCGGCAGGGCCAGTGTCTTGACGTCGTCCGGGGTGACGAAGTCGCGTCCCTCGAGTGCCGCCCGGGCCTGAGACGATCGAAACAGACCGAGCGACCCCCGCGAGCTCGCCCCCAGACCGATATCGGCGTGGGAGCGGGTGCGATGCGTGACGCGCGCGATGTACTCCTTCAGCTGCTCGTCGACATAGATCTCCTGAACCGCTTTCTGGCCGGCCAGCAGCTCGTCGGCAGACGCGACCGGCTCGAGCTGGTCGATGGGCGACGAGCGCTGAAAGCGATCGAGCACCTGGACCTCGTGGGCGACATCCAGGTAGCCGAGGTTGACGCGCATCAGGAAGCGATCGACCTGGGCTTCTGGGAGCGGGAAGGTTCCGGCGAATTCGACCGGGTTTTGCGTCGCCAGTACCAGGAACGGAAGGGCCAGTGGGTAGGTCGTGCCGTCGACCGTCACCTGCTTCTCCTCCATCGCTTCCAGCAAAGCCGACTGGGTCTTGGGCGTCGCGCGGTTGATCTCATCGGCGAGCAGGATCTGCGTGAAGATCGGCCCCTGGCGGAACTCGAACTGCTGCGTCGACGGGCTGTAGATGTTGACGCCCGTGACATCGGAGGGGAGCAGGTCAGGCGTGAACTGCAGACGCTCGAAACCGCAACTCAGCGAGCGAGCGAGCGACTTCGCCAGCATCGTCTTGCCCACCCCGGGCACGTCTTCGATCAGGATGTGGCCGCGGCTCAGCAGCGCAATCACACACAGTTCGATCTCCGCGGCTTTGCCGACGAGTACATGGCCGACGTTTTCCACGATCCGCGAACCGAGCGCCTCGACCGATCCGTTCTCCACCTGCATCCTCTTACTTCCTTTTCGATGATCCGGTTCCACTGCCGCGTGGTGTCAGTTGCTGGTCAAACGCTCTGTCGCGTCTATTCGTTACCGCGTTACCCCGCGCTGCCGCGCCGGACGAGGCCGGCGCTAAGACCCCCGATCGTCCCGCCACTCAGAACCAGCACGTCGTCGATGACCAGGCCGAGCGTGTCCAGGCCGGCGGACCCCAGCGGACCCACCGGACCAATGGCCCCGGCGAGCTCCGCCACCACGATGAAGCCGACGGCCACGATGACGCCATTCCAGGTGGAGCCCCCGACCGGTCCGATCATGCCGGCCAGGAACCCCCCGGCCAGCAACGCCCCGAAGGTGAGCAGCCCCTGTGAAACCAGCTGGCCGCGGTGACTCCCGAAGAGCAAGGTGCCCCCCACCAGCTGGATCACCACGGCGAGTACCAACCCAAGCCCGGCGGCGAACCAGTCGACTCTCCGCCCACCGCCCGCCTGAGACCTCGCCATCGGAGTTGCCTAAGTCTATCCGTCAGAGCGCTCCGAAAGCATGTGCCACCGCCGCCAGCACCGGTGCGACGACCAGGGAGGGCAGGAAGTTGGCGACTTTGATCTGCCGCAGCTCCAGCAGCCCGACCGCGATCCCCAGCACCGCGATACCACCGGCAGCGGTCAGCTCCGCGGTTTCAAGGTCGGACAGCCCGGCATGAACAAGAAAGGCGACCAGCGTCAGGCTTCCCTGCACGACCAGCACGCTGACGGCTGACAGGATCACGCCCCACCCCAGCGTCGCCGCAAATACGATCGCGGTCACTCCGTCGAGCGTGGACTTGATAGCGAGCAAGGTGACGTCGCCCCGGGTCCCGTCGAGGAAGGAGCCGAGCACGGTCAACGGACCGACGCAGAAGATCAGGCTGGTGGTGATGAAGGCGAGGCTTACCCGGCCCGGTTCGTCGCCACGACTCATCCGGCGCTCCGCCCACGAACCGATTGCCCGCACGCCGTCATCGAGCCGGAGCAGTTCGCCCAGCAAAACACCGATGAGCACGCTGACCAGCAAGATCAACGGATTGTGCGTTTTGAGCGCCATCTGGATGCCGATCACGGCAACGAAGAGACCGATCGCCGCGCGGATCGTTTGATGGAGGCTTGCGGGGATGACCCGCCCCAGCGTGAGGCCGATGGCGGCGCCGGCGAGCACCGTGCCGGTGTTGAGCGCGGTCCCGAGCCCGGGGATCAGAGCTTTTCGAAGCGGTCGACGCTGACGATGAAAACCGTCGCACCGCCTACCTGGACCTCGACCGGATAGGGGACGAAAAAGTCGCCCGGCTCGACCAGCGGCGGCATCGGGTTCATGAACTCGCTGCGGGTCCGGCAGTTCTCCTTGATGAGCCCGAGGACTTCTTCAATCCGGTCATCGTCGATGCCGGTCATCAGCGTCACGTTCTTGTGCTGCAGGAATCCACCGGAGCTGGCGAAACGCGTCACCGAGATGCCCCGGTCATTGAGAGCGTCCATCGTCGCGGATGCGTCCTCGCTGTGCACCACGGCGATCAAGAGCTTCATGCCGATCGCCGCTCCGCCGGGCGCACGCCGGCCTGCTGAAGCGCGTCGCGTGCCAGTGCCAGGATGGCTTGCGCCACCTCGCCCTCTTCGGCCGTGGCGTCCACCTCGCGCCACCGTCGCGGATCGGCGGCCGCCATCTCCTGGTAACCGGCGCGGACGCGCTGGTGAAAGGTCGCCGTCTCGCGATCCAGTCGATCCTGCGATGGCCGCGGGATCCTGGAGAGGCCAGTCTCGACCGGCAGGTTGAGCAAGATCGTCAGGCTGGGTTGAAGACCACCGGTTGCCTGGGCTTGCAGCCGACGCAGGCTGTCCAGGTCGAGGCCGCGCCCGTACCCCTGGTAGGCGAGGGTCGAATCGGTGTAGCGATCGCAGAGCACCAGCTCGCCACGGGTCAGCCGCGGGCGAATCACCTCGTCGACGTGCTGCGCCCGCGCCGCGGTGAAGAGCAACGCCTCCGACCAGGGAGTCATGCGCATCTGCTGGCGACCCAGCAGGATGGGACGGATCATCTCGCCAACCCGGGTACCGCCCGGTTCGCGGGTGGTCCACACGGGATAGCCCAG
>VBFF01000142.1 GCA_005889285.1 Chloroflexota bacterium | reverse complement strand
TGTGGCGAGTGGCTGAGGCCGCCGACGCTCGGGACGAACAGCATTCCCGTCGGGACGTGGCGTGAGAGGACGGCGGCGTCATGTCCCGCGCCACTCGACAACTTCGCTGGCCGGCGCCCCAGTTCCGTGCACACCTGCTCGAGCGCGCCGACGACCGTCTCATTCATCGGCGCCGGCGGCACCGAGGAGAGGAGCTCGACGACGACTCGGCAACCCTCTTCCGCGCAGATGCGTTCGAGCCGGGTCGCGAAGGCCCAGACCGCCTCGCCGATCACCGGCTCATCCATGTGACGGACTTCGAGCGTGAACTGGGCGCGACCGGGGATGACATTGATGCCCCCGGGATAAAAGCGCATCGAACCGATGTTGGCCACGCCCTCGGCGTCCACGCCCTGGATGAGATCGCGCAGCTCGGCCGCGGCACGCGCGGCGGCGCGCCCCGCATCATGGCGCAGCCGGAAGGGGGTGGTCCCCGCGTGGTTTTGCGTTCCCTGGATCTCGATCCGCTGGCGGTGGACGCCGACGATGCCGGTGACCACCGCGAGGTCGATTTTGTCCGCCTCCATGCGCGGGCCCTGCTCGATGTGGAGCTCGAGAAATGCCTTGATCGAATCGCGATGCTGCTGCGCCTCGAGGATCCGGTCGAGGTCGCGGCCGGCGCCGGCCAGCACCTGCCGGATGGGGACTCCCTCCCAATCGAGCCCATCGCGGAGCCGCTCGATGTCGAGCTCGCCTGTAAGTGCGAGGCTGCCGATCAGGCCAGACTCGAAACGCACACCCTCCTCGTCCGCAAAACCGACGATCTCCAGCTGCTCGGCCAACGGATCGGCGGACTCGGCAAGGGTGCGCAGGACTTCGAGAGCGGCGACGGCTCCATAGGCGCCATCGAGCCGGCCGCCGTTTGGGACGCTGTCGAGGTGAGAGCCGGTGAGCAGCCAGGGCCCGGTCGTGCCCGGCAGGTGGCCGAAGACGTTGAGGGCCGCGTCCACCCGTGCCTCGATGCCCGCCTCGCTCATGCGCTCGGAGAACCAGCGCCGCCCTGCCAGGTCGTGCTCAGACCAGGCGAGTCGGTCGACGCCACCGTCCGGAAGGCCGCCAATGGCAGCCAGCGCCCGCAGGTCGGCAAGCAGCCGCTCGCCGTTGATGTCGCTCACAACGGCACCAACTCCGCATCGAAGGGACGGCACTTCAAAAAACGACCGAAGTCCGGGCGACCGACGATCACGCCATCGCGGTAGATCACCTGGCCTCGGCAGATCGTGGTGTGCACCTTGCCGGTGACGGTCAGGCCTTCGTAAGGGGAGAACCCAGCGCGGCTGTGCAGCTCCGCGGCGGACAGCACCCGGGTCGGCCGCGGGTCGAAGAGGACGAGATCGGCGTCGGAGCCGGCCTGGAGATCACCTTTTTGCGGCCACAATCCGAAGATCTTCGCCGGATTGGTGCAGAGCAGACGCACCAGGTCCGAGCGGGAGATCCGCTGGGGCACCACGCCGAAGCTGTGCATCAGCAGCAGCGACGTCTCGACCCCGGGGATCCCCGGGCTGATCTCACGGAAGTCGTCGATGCCCGCGCGCTGCGACAGGGAAAAGCCGCAGTGGTCGCTACCAATGCTCTGGATCGCGCCGCGCGCCAGCCGATCCCAGAGCTGCCCCTGGCTCGTCAGGTCGCGAAGGGGAGGGGTCATGACATAGCGGGCGGCATCCGGCTGGCCGTAACGCGACTCATCGAGCACGAGGTAGTGGGGACAGGTTTCGGCGATCGCCTGGACGCCGCTCCGACGAGCCTCGCTGATCAGGTCCACGGGTAGCGGGGTGGAGAGGTGCACGAAGTACACGGGGCTGCCGGTCGCCCGGCTAAACAGGAGGCCCCGACCGACTGCCTCGGCCTCGGCCACGGGCGGGCGCGCCAGGCCATGGAATTTCAGCGATCGCTTGCCCTCATCGACCAGCTGCTGCGCCATGCCTTCGACGATGGCGTCGTTTTCCGCGTGCACCTGGATCAGGAATCCGGCCTCGCGCGAGCGCTCCATCAGCCGGTACCAGGTCCAATCGTCCGCGTAGAAGATCGTGCCGCGGTAGGTCGTATAGATCTTCGCGCTGGTGACGCCGGCCTCCACCAGCGCCGCCAGGTCGCGCTCCCAGCCTTCGGGAAGATGCGCGATGTTGAGGTGGATCGCATAGTCGATATACGACCGACCCTCGATCAGATCGAGTCGAGATTGGAGCGCCTGCGCAAAACGCTGGCCCGGCAGCTGCGGAGCGAAATCGAGAAACGTTGTGACGCCTCCCGCGGCCGCCGAAAGTGAGCCGCTCTCGAAATCGTCGGCCGTGCGTGCCGTCCCGGTGTCGAGCAGCAGGTGCGTGTGCGGATCGACGACACCGGGCAACACGAGCAGGCCGGTCGCGTCGATGACGTCCCCCGACGCCGCGAGCCCGGGTCGGACCTCGGCGATCGTGCCCTCGCGGACGAGCACGTCGGCATCGCGCTCCCCGGTCGCCGTGACCACTCGCCCGCCGCGGATCAGCATGTCGTCAATGGGGAGAACGCGCGGGTCAGGCGCCGATCTCGTAGAGCTGACCGGGGTCGAGGTCGAGGCCGTTGACCACCTGCCAGAGTGCGGCCACGGCCTTTAAGGCATTGCGCCGCTCGAAGGGAGCCAGGTCTTTGCCGTCCTTGAGGATGCGGACAAGTCCCTGGTAACACTCGACCAGGCTGCGCTCGGACTCGCTCAGCTCGACGCCCATCGCATTTTTCACGCCGTCACCCTCCGCTCGCCGGCCGTTCCGATGACGATGCGATCGTCCTGCAGGCGTTTCGCCTTGAGCTCGAAGCGTGGCAAGCTGCCGTTCTCGACTCGCTTGCAGCCGAAGCGGAGGCCCTCGTGGGCTTGCGAGAGCGCCTTGGCGACCTCGGCGACGATGCGATCCGCATTCACGCCCTCCCGATCCGGGATCTCGACCAGCACCTCGATTTCATCCTGGCGGCCATCCGCGGTATAGAGATGGATGCGGAACTCGTCGATTTCCTTGAACTCCCGGACGATCGACTCGACGGCGCGCGGGTACACGTTGGTGCCGCGCACGAGCTTCATGTCGTCGACCCGCCCGCGGATGCCGCCCTCATAGAGATCGAAGGTGCGCCCGCAGGTGCAGCCGCTGGCCGGGACACGAACGACGAGATCGCGGGTCCGGTAGCGCAGCACAGGGAGGAAACCCCGGCCGAAGGAGGTGATGAGGCGCTCGCCCAACTCGCCGTAGCCGACCGGCTGACCGGACTCCGGGTCCACCACCTCTTCGATGTAGTGGTCTTCGATGATGTGGGTCCCGCCCGGCTGCTTCTCGCACTCGAAGACCATGATGGTGCCCACCTCGGTCATGCCGGCGGTGTCGGCGGCCTTGGCGCCCCACTCCTCCTCGATGAGACGCTTGGTCGCCGGGATCGATCCGGCGGGCTCACCCGAGAGGATGAGGCGCTTGACCGCACTGCCGGCGAGGTCGACGCCCATCGTCTTCGCCTCCTGCGCCATGCGCAGCGCGTAGGTCGGCGTCGAGCAGACGACCGTCGCCTTCATCGCCAGGATCTGCTTGACCCGCGCCTCGGTGGTCATGTTGCCGCCGGGCAGCACCAGGCAGCCGATCTTCTCGGACGCGTAGTGGGCGCCCCAGAAGCCGACGAAGGTGCCGTAGCTGAAGGCGAAGAAGACGATGTCCTTCGGGCGCACGCCGAAGCCCCAGAAGCCGTAGCACCACATCTCGGCGATCCATTCCCAGTCCTTCATGCTGTCGAGCACCTGGAGTGGGATCCGGCCCGTCGTCCCCGAGGTCAGGTGGTAGCGGATCGCGGCTTCCTGGGGTGCGGCGAGCAGCGGACCGAAAGGCGGGTCTTCCAGCTGCGCCTGCATCCACTCGTCGCGCGTCATCATCGGGATCCGACGGAGATCTTTCAGCGATTGGATCGATTCCGCGCTCACCCCGGCGGCCTTGAGTCGCTTCGCCTGCCAGGGAACACGGGCCTCCGCCCATGCCACCAGGTTTTTGAGCTTGCGGACCTGCAGCGCCTCGATCTGGTCGCGCGGCATGGTCTCGTGCCGAGGGTTCCAGTAGGGTGATTCCTGCACGCATCCCCTCCTTTGTTCGGACTCGTTGTAACACTTTTCTGGACTAAGCTGGACCCAGCTTGGCAACGGCCGGAAAACCGAAGCAGGAGGGTGCTCCCTACCGCCTTGGCGGGATGGGTTACCAGGACGCGTCGGGCCGCCGGCTCAACTACGACTCCTACCTTCGCATCCCGCAACTGCTCGAGTTGCAGCAAGGGCTGACCCAGGCGCACGATGAGCTGCTCTTCATCGTGGTCCACCAGGTCTACGAACTCTGGTTCAAAGTGCTGATCGACGAGCTCGAGAGTGTGCGCGGCGCGATCGAGACCGAGGACCTGCGCGCGGCACGGCACTCACTCGCCCGCGTCAAAGTGATCGAGCGCTTGCTGGTGGAACAGGTCGCGGTCCTGGAGACGATGGCCCCCCAGGACTTCCTGACCTTTCGTTCAGAGCTGGCGCCGGCCAGCGGTTTTCAATCCGTCCAGTTTCGTGAGATCGAGTTCCTCTCGGGCCTGAAGGATGCCGGGTACATCAAGACGCTGGATAAGGTTGGGGACGCGCGTACGCGGTTGCAGCGACGCCTGGATGAACCCTCGCTCCACGACGCCTTCAGCGCATTGATGGAACGCCGCGGCGTCACCGTGGGGGACCTCTATCGGCAGGGAGACCGCCATGCGGACCTCCTCGAGCTCGCCGAGGCGCTGCTCGACCACGACGAGGGCTTCCGCCTCTGGCGCCTGCGGCATGTCGAGATGGTGGAGCGCCAGATCGGCGACAAGCCGGGCACCGGTGGATCGACCGGCGTCCGCTACCTCCAGTCGACGCTCGGCAAGCGTTTCTTCCCGGAGCTCTGGGAGGTCCGCTCCCAGCTCTAAGCTCAGCTTGGCTGGGAATCCTGTTTGCGGCCGCGCTTCGCCGAGCATTGCTCCATTGAGCCGCGTGCGTCTGTGAATGGTCTGACAGCCGGTCGAGGAAGGGGGGCCGCAGCGGCAGGTGGGGCGTCAGATGGGGGGTGTACAGCAGGAAGGGCACCCGCTCCAGCGGCAGGTGGGGCGTCGGATGGGGGGTCTCCAGGAGGAAGG
>VBFF01000033.1 GCA_005889285.1 Chloroflexota bacterium | reverse complement strand
GACGCTGAGCTCAGAGCGCTGGGTCACGATCTGCGCACGCCCCTGGCCGTCATCAACGGCTACGCCCAGCTCCTGAGCTCCAACGAGCTGTCACCGGAGCAGCGCGAACGGGCGTGCGCGCTCATCCTCGAGAAGTGCGAGGAGCTGAACGCCGTCATCCGGCGGCTTCTCGAGCCCACCGGGTCGGAGCTCGAGGTGCGGGTCGCGATCGGGCAGACAGCCTAAGACCCCACTCTGGCCCCGTAACACGAAACCCCTGATGTAATCCCCCGAACGTAGGGGGTCCAGGCTTGAATAATCGGCCCACCCGAAGGGTTTCGCATGCATGAGCACTGACACTTCGACCGCTTCCGCGACGGACCGCAAGATCGCTCCCCTCCCTCGCAACCTCGGCCTCGCGCTCATTGTGATCGCGGCGGCGCAACTGATGGTCGTCCTCGACGCGACCATCGTCAACATCGCCCTGCCGTCGATTCAACGAGCGCTGCAGTTCAGCGCCACTGACCTGGAATGGGTCATCAACGCCTACGCCCTTACATTCGGCGGCTTGCTGCTCCTCGGCGGCCGCGCCGGCGACCTGTTCGGACGGCGCCGCATGTTCGTCGTGGGCATCGTGGTCTTCACCCTCGGCTCACTCGCCGGCGGCTTTGCCACCAGCGCGACCTGGCTGATCGTTGCGCGCGCCGCGCAGGGAATCGGCGCGGCGATCGTGGCGCCCACCGCCCTGTCACTCATCGCCGACACCTTCAGCGAGGGCCCGGACCGCAATCGGGCGCTTGGCGTTTACGGGGCCGTGGCCGGTGCGGGCGGCGCGACGGGACTGCTCCTCGGCGGCGTGCTCACCAGCTTTGCCTCATGGCGCTGGGTCCTGTTCGTGAACGTGCCCATCGGCATCCTGCTCGCGATCGTGGCCCCGCGCGTACTCGCGCCATCGAAGGGGCGGGACGGTGGGCTCGACCTGCCCGGAGCACTCACGGCCACCGGCGGGATGGTGCTCCTGGTTTACGGCCTGTCGCGCGCCGCCACCTATGGCTGGACCGACACGATGACGCTCACGGCGCTCGGCCTTGCCGGCGCGCTCCTGCTGATCTTCCTGGCCATCGAATCTCGCACCCGGCACGCGCTGATGCCCTTCAGCATTTTTGCGCGGCGCAATCGCGATGGTGCCTACGTGTTATCCCTCGTCGTCGGGGTCGCCGTTTTTGGCGTCTTCTTCTTCCTGACCCAGTTCGTGCAAAACGTCCTCGGCTTCAGTCCGCTGGTCGCCGGGGTCGCCTTCCTTCCGTTGGCCGCTACGATCATCATCACGGCGCAAATCGTTGCCCGGCTGGTCGGCCGCTTGGGGCCGCGACTCTTCATCACCATCGGCCCATTGTTCGTCGCCGGAGGCTTGTTCTGGCTTTCCCGGATCAATGACCAGACGACATATGTGGGCGGGCTGCTCGGACCGATGCTGTTGATCGCCATCGGGATGGGCAATATTTTCGTCCCGCTCACGCTGATGGCAGTCTCGGGCGCAAGCCCCGCGGAGTCTGGCCTCGCCTCGGCGCTGCTCAACGTTGGGCAGCAGATCGGCGGATCGATCGGCATCGCGTTGCTGGGGACGATTGCCGCGACGACGACCAGGAATCAGCTGGCCGGCATCCAACCGACGCATGCGGTCGTGAATCATGCCCTGGCCGCGGGGTACGGGAGCGGATTCCTGTTGGCCGCCGCTATCGCGCTGCTGGGATTTGCGATTGCGGTGGCGGTCTTCAGCGGGACCCTGCGGCCGCGGACCGCCGAGGTCGCCGAAGAGACCGCCGCCTAGAACGAGCGGGGACAAAAAAAGAGAAAGGGCCCCGCGTTGGGACCCTTTCTCGCTTGCGGTTGAGGCCTACTGGCCCAGACCGCCCGAGATGTTGCAGAAGACGTTCTTGACCTGGTTGCCGAGGATGATCAGAACTACGATGACCACGACGGCGATCAAGACGAGGATAAGGGCGTACTCGACCATACCCTGCCCTTCCTCACGGTTGAGCAGATTGCGGATCTTGTTGTAGATGCTGGCAAACATTCGTTTCACCTCCTGTGAAAGAGACTGGGCTCAGTGTGGCATCCAGTCCCTCGCAGGAGGTCAAAGCGATGAACGTGGTCTGCGAGGGAAAAGTGACGGATCGGTGAATTCGGGGCCGGGTCTCCTTCGGATTACGTAGTCCCGTCCGCCGATTGCCGTCACTTCCCCATGGCTAGTTCTTGCCGGCGGGCTTGTAAACAAGGATGGCGACGCCGTCGCCAACGGTCTTTGACTCCGCCAGCTGGAGCGTCTTGAGGTCCTTGGTTTCACCGAAGAGCCGCTTCCCGCTCCCGAGGATGACCGGAAAGACCATCAGGTTCAACTGGTCGACGAGGTCATTCGCGATCAGCGTCTGCACCAGCTTCGCGCTGCCGCTGACCAGGATGTCGCCAGGCACCTTCTGCTTGAGCTTGGAAACCTCGTCGACGACGTCCCCTTTGAGGATCGTCGAGTTGTTCCAGTCGGCCTTCTTCAGCTTCGAGGAGACGACGTACTTCGGCATGCTGTTGAACTTGTCCGAGAACGGGTCACCAGTCCTGGTTGGCCAGGCCTCGGCAAAGCCCTCATAGGTCACGCGGCCCAATAGCTGCGCCTCGGCGTTCTGGACCTCGTCGACCTTGAACTTGTTGCCCTCTTCGCCGCGATTGAACTTGAAGGTCCAGGCTCCGTGCTTCGAGTGCTCGCTGCCGCCCGGGTCCTCCATCACGCCATCGAGCGAGACGAACTCGGTTACCACGATCCTGCCCATGCGATCCTCCTTCTCCTTGTTGGTTTGAGTCTTACCCTACTTGCTTTTCTATTCGCCTCCACCGCTTTCGTTCCGATTTGCCTCTCCCGCTTACTCGGGAGGGGCACGGTGAGCGCGTTGATTGTTCCCTCCCCCGCTTGCGGGGGAGGGCAGGGTGGGGGCGTAACGTTGCTGATGATCGTTATGCCCAGCGTGTCGCGTCCTGACCCTCAGCGAGCCCGAGAACTGCGCGACCAGATGACAGATGCCGAAGTTCGTCTCTGGTTCCGACTCCGCGCAAACCAGATGGGTGGCCACCACTTCCGTCGCCAAGTTCCCATGGGACCCTACGTCGTCGATTTCCTCTGCGTAAAAGCTCAGCTCGTTGTCGAGGTCGACGGCAGCCAGCACCAGCCGGCCCTCAGCCGAGATGAAGAGCGCACGGCGTGGCTCCGAGGTCGGGGCTTCAGAGTCCTGCGTTTCTGGAACAACGAAGTTCTTCAACAGACTGAAAGCGTCCTGGAAAAGATTCGCATCGTCTTGCTCGAACCCCCTCCCTGACCCTCCCCCGCACGCGGGGGAGGGGAAATGAAAACTCCGCAGGGCGGGGAGAAAAAAAGGCCCCCACCCTACCCTCCCCCGCAAGCGGGGGAGGGAAAAAGACTCCGCAAGCGGGGAGGGATTTTAGGAGTCGCGTTTAGCTGGCGCGGTCGAGACGGAACGCCGGCACCACTAGTCCCCCATCACGGGCGCACTCGGCCAGCAGGCGGTCGACGCCTGCGGCCGGTAAGGGCCGAGACAGGTAATAGCCCTGCCCGGCGGGACAATTCATCTCGCGCAGCGCAGCGAGCTGATCGGCCCGCTCGATCCCGTCGGCGATCGTCATCATTCCAAGGGCATTGCCCAGGTCGATGACCGCTCGGGCGACGGTGGCATCGGTCGGACTGGTGGCCATCCGGGCGACGAAGGAGTGATCGAGCTTGACGATGTCCACTGGTAAGTCGCGCAGCGCGCTCAAGGGCGCCGCGTGAGCCCCGAAGTCATCCAGCGCCACGCTCACCCCGCGCTCGTGGAGCTCGAGCAAGCGGGGGACGATCGCTTTGCCTTCCAGCGTCGCGCCCTGGGTCAGTTCGAGGACGAGCTGCGCGGGGGGAAACGCGGCGGCGGTGCAGGCCTGGGTGACATCGGCCACGAGGTCGGCCTCGGTCAACCCGCGCTGGCTGACGTTGACGCTGACCTGGAGCGCCGGCTCCACCGGAAACTTGAGCTGCCAGCGCCGCCCGTCGGCGCACGCCTGTCCGAGCACCCAGCGTTGCAGCGCGCTGACCATCCCGGTCTCCTCGGCCAGGTCAAGAAAATCCCCGGGAGCGAGCAAGCCGCGACGCGGATGATTCCACCGCAGGAAAGCCTCGAACCCGATGATCGTACCGTCGCGGAGCCGAACCGCCGGCTGATAGTGGAGCACGAACTGGCGCCGTTCCAGCGCGTGCGCCAGGTCGGACTCGAGATCCATCCGGTCGCTGATGGCCGCATGTTGGGTCGGCTCGTATCGCTCGTACCTCCCCTTGCCGCGCGCCTTGGCCGCGTTGAGGGCAATGTCCGCGTTGCGCATCAGGTTCTCAGCCGTGTCCTCGAGCGCGGCCGGCCCAGTGATCCCGATGCTGAGCCGCATGACCATCTCGCGCTCCTCCACCTTGAACGGAGTTCTGAAATGCTGGAAGATGCGCTCCGCCAGGCGGACCGGCTGATTGTCGTTGAGAACGGTCTTCATCAGGATCCCAAACTCGTCCGCGCCGATCCGCGCCACCACGTCGCCGGCGGACACGATCTTTCCCAGCCGCCCGCCGACCATTCCCAGGACGTCGTCGCCGGTGCGGTGCCCGAGCGCGTCATTGAGCAGCTTGAAGTCATCGATGTCGAGCGCCAGCACGGCAATGGCGCGCCCCGGTGCGCTGCGCTCCAGCGCCTCGTCGACCTGGTTGCGAAAAGCGATCCGGTTCGGCAGGTTCGTGACGGGGTCATGCGCCCCGAGATAGGCGAGCCGCTCTTCCATCTCCTTCCGGTCGGTCACGTCGCGGATGTTCAACACCAGCGCCTGCGAGCTCGACCGGTGCAGGAGGTTGGTGATCGTCACCTCGCAGTGGGTCCAGCTGCCGAGCTTGTGCCGGAACCGGCAGTCGACGCCGACCGGCATCGCCGACGCCGTCAGCGCCTTCTTCAAGCCGGCGGCAAACGCCGCCCGGTCGGATGGATGCAGGAGCTCGCTGAAGGCTTGACCCTCGAGCTCGGTCGCGGTATAGGCGAAGAACCGGTCGATCGAGGTACTGACGAAGCGAACCACGCCCTGCGCATCGGCGAGCACCACGACGTCACCGGAGTTCTGCACCAGCGAGCGGAAGTGCGCTTCACTGTCTCGCAACGCGGCGGACTGCGATTCCAGCTTCTGGTTGAGCGCGTAGTTGTCCCAGATCACGATGAACTGACGGAGCAGGACGAGTCCGACCACGATGATGAGGTCCCAGAGCAGGAAGGGGTCGGGCGCACCACCGACGTTCTTGAGCACGGCGAGGACCGCGGCGATCGTCACCGGGATGTAGGGGAGCACGAGTGTCCAGCGACCGAACGGCTGATCATCGGCCTCGGCGGCCGGCCCGGCCGCAAGGGCCGCCCGGACAGCGCCGAGCGCGATCAGGAGGTAGCCGGCGACCCAGCCAGTATCGATGAGTTGCACCTTGCCGTAGGCGTTGCCCGCGGTCAGGTAGGCCAAGGCGCTATCGGATAGGAGCGACGCGAAGAGGCCGGCCGTCACCAACAACAGGGGAAGGCGCGCCGCCCCGGCGGTGCGGCCCAGCAGCATGAGCGCCATGACGGCGATCACGATGTCGCTGATCGGATAGGCCAGGCCGAGCAGCATCGACAGGGTCGAGTCGGAGCCGGCGCGGTAGACGATGCCGAGAACGGTGGCCCAACTGATCAGCAGCAGCGCGCCCGCGATGATGGCGCCGTCCAGCAGTGAGGCGGGGCGCGAGGCCGCGCGATGGCGACCCGGGAAGAAGGCGACCCCGGCGACGACGAAGGGCACCGCCGCCAGGAACCCGGCGTCGGCGGCGGACGGAAAGGGCACCTGCTGCTTGAGGATGAGTTCGAAGTAGCACCAGGCGGCTTCGCCCGCCGTCCAGACGAGCGCCGATGCCCCGAGCAATGCACACGCCAGTCGCATGCGACCGCGATGGCGCCACGCCGCCACGGCGCAGGCAGCCGCGGCCAACAGCGCGGCCACCCCCTCCCCGACATCGTCAACCGCCTGGCTGACGTCGACGCCCGCGACCCGCAGCGCCATCCAGGCGCCAAATCCGGCCGTCAGGAGGGCCGCCAGCGCGGCGGCGATGGCGAAGTCCCGGTTGAGATGCCGGAAGGTCTGAAAGTACCTCCCCACGTGCTTGCTGGGGAGGACCGGGGCGGGGGGTGCCATTAGCTCCACCGGTGTGACCATGCGGTGACGCCGTTCCTGCTCGGTCAGAGTGCCTAAGGCAAAAAAAGACCCCCGGCCCTCTCGGGGCGGGGGTCTCTCTTATGGTCTCTTTAGACCTCGGCGCGAACGTTGGTCGCTCGCGGACCCTTGGGGCTCGGCTCAGTTACGAAACTGACCTTGACACCGGTATCCAGGCGATCGAAGTCGGCGCTGCCGCTGCGATGGAAGAAGTAGTCGTTGCCGTCTTCGGCGGTGATAAACCCGAATCCGCGCTCGGCGACGAGCTTCTTGATGGTTCCAGACATTGTGTGGACCTCCTTTCCCGAACGTACTGCCTCGCGCTGTCGAGGCCTGTTCGAGCGGGGCCCGGCGAGCGCACCCCGAGTGGGTGCGCTAGGAGAGTACCCAGTGCGGAAGCGGTTCAAACCCCCACCCTACCCTCCCCCGCACGCGGGGGAGGGAAAAAGGCCCGTACTCTCCCGCCCACGCGGGGGAGGGAAATGGTCTTAGGGGAAAGGCTTGACGACCATCATGAAGACGATGGCGAGGGCGATCACCCCGCTGACGATGCCGTAGATCCGCGCCTGCCCCGCCAGCTGCTGGTAGGGCGGCGAAGCCTCGCCCGCCGTCTCGAGCGCCTGGATCTGCCGCGTCGTCACCCGCGAGTAGAACCCCACGGCGACCACGATCAGGACCACGAAAAGAATCAGGCCGGCGACAATCCAGCCCCTCAGCCCCCACTTCCCGACCGCGACCAGGATCAAGCCGGTCAGCAGGAGGAGCCCGTAGGCGGGGTTCGCCACCCGGTTATCGAGGAATTTGATCCCCTTCAGGGCGAAGGCGAGGTGTTGCGGCTCGCGGGCGCCTCGGATATTCCAGGCTGCATAGGTAATGTTGCTGCCGACCGCCGTGATCGCCAGCAGCACGTGAACGAACTTCAGCAGGCTGTACCAGCTCATGAGCGCTATTCTGGCCCCCGGCGGGGGAGTGTGCTAAAGTACACCCGTTCGCCCGGCCTTCGGGTGATCTCGCGTGCGGCCGGCATTCTTCTCTCTCGAACAGGGCCGATGCGTTCAATTCGGTGTTCGAGAGGAGGAGAACGGGCAATGCCAAAAGGCACCGTAAAGAAAATCGTGTCCGACCGCGGATTTGGGTTCATCGCCGCCGATGATGGCAAGGAATACTTCTTCCATCAGAGTGGTGTTGACACCTCCCTGAACTTCGACAGCCTGCGCGGTGGCGAGGCCGTCAGCTTCGACATCGAGCAGAGCCAGAAGGGACCGCGAGCGAACCACGTTCGCGCCGCCTAGGCGGGACTCGACATTCGACCGGGCGCCCTGCGGGGCGCCCTTCTTTTTTGCCCCCACCCTGCCCTCCCCCGCAAGCGGGAGAGAGATCTATGCGGTCTTGCGCAAGCGCCACCAGGCTTCGTTGCGCCGGTACCAGTCCACCGTCTGCCGGATCCCCTCGGGGAACCTGACCAGCGGGTCCCAACCGAGGGGCCGCATCCGTCGAGGATCGACCGCATACGACCAGCCCTGGCCCTCCCTGGTGAGCCGCTTGAGCGAGGAAGCCTTGCCGCAGGCGTCGAGGATCGTCTCGGCCAGCTGGCTGCCACTGATCTGAACCCCGTCGCCGATGTTGTAGACCGTGCCCGGCTCACCCTTCCACAGGACGCGCGCGATCCCCGCCACCTGGTCATCGACGTGCAGGTAGTCGCGCGTCGCCGAGCCGTTGCCCGCGATGAAGACTGTCTGCCCGCTCAGCGCGCTCGTGATCAGGCCCGCAACGAACTGGTTGACCGGCTGGCGCGGGCCATAGGCGGTGGCCGCGCGCGTAATCAGAACGGGGACCCCGTAGCTGGCCTGGTAGGCGCCGGCCAGGGTCTCGGCGGCGGCCCGCACCGAGGCCGGCAGGCTTGTGGGAGCGAGCCGATCCTCCTCGCGATTGGCGGCCGCCTTCAACGGCCCGTAGACCTCGCCGCTGCTGACCAGCAGGAAGCGCTGGTGCTGGAACTTGCGGGCCGCCTCGAGCAGCACCGCGGTGCCCTCGATGTCGGTCCGCGCGAGGGCCGGCCCATCCGCGACGCCACTCTCAGTGAACTCCTCGCTGGCAAAGTTGATGGTGGCGTCGACCGACGCGGCCAGTCGTTCGACCACCGCCCGGTCGCGGACGTCGCCCTGGACCAGCGTGAACCGCCGGTCATCATCGACATCCTGCAGGTCCGCCTCGGCACCCGCGCGGCGGAGGGCGTCCAGGACGGTGATCAGGATCTCGGGGTCGGCCCGGAGCCGATCGCGGACGAACGCCGACCCCAGAAATCCGGCGCCACCGGCGACGAGGAGGTGGCGGATCCGGAGCTTGCCCATGACCAAAAAACGCCGACCCCTGCGCGATCTTGTCCATTCCCCTGGCCGCGCTCGCGGGGGAGGGTCAGGGTGGGGGGAATCCCTTCGTTACACTCTGCAGGGCGATGAGTGCAATTGCGGTGATCGGCACCGGTTACGTCGGATTGACGACCGCCGTCTGCCTGGCCAAGCTCGGCCACCAGGTGATCGGGGTCGACATCGACGAGGCGAAAGTTGCGCGGCTCAGGTCCGGCGAGGCCACCATCTACGAGCCCGGCCTCGAAGAGCTGATGCAGGAGACCCAGAAGAGTGGCCGGCTCGTCTTCACCGGCGATTATCGCGAGGCAATCCCGGCCGCCGACTTCGTCTTCATCGCCGTCGGTACGCCCCCCGGTCGGCGGGGTGAGGCGGATCTCGTCTACGTCAAGCAGGCGGCCAAGGCCATCGCGGGCGCGATGAAAAAGTCGGTCACCATCGTCAACAAGAGCACGGTGCCGATTGGCACGGGGAATATCGTCGCCCGCATCGTCGGCGAGAGCCTCGGAAACGAGATCCCGTTTCACGTCGTCTCCAACCCTGAGTTTCTTCGCGAAGGCAGTGCCATCCACGACTTCATGCATCCAGACCGGCTGGTCTTCGGCTCGCATGATGAGCCCGCCGCCCGCGCCGTCGCCGCGCTCTACAGCGCGCTCGACACCAAGATCCTGATCACGGACCTGCACACCGCCGAGATGATCAAGTACGCCTCCAACGCATTTCTTGCGACCCGTATCTCCTTCATCAACGAGATGGCGCGCATCTGCGAGCGCGTTGATGCCGATGTCAAGGTGGTCTCCGAAGGCATGGGGATGGACCGCCGCATCGGTCCCCTCTTTCTGGATGCGGGGATCGGCTACGGCGGTTCTTGCTTTCCCAAGGACGTCAAGGCGCTGGCCCGGATGGCTGAGACGATGGGCTATCACCCCGAGCTCCTCGACGCCGTCATGGAGATCAACCTCGACCAGCGCACCCTCGTCGTCGAGAAACTGCGCGAGGTACTCGGCGGCCTGCGAGGCCAGGTCATCGGGTTGCTGGGCCTCTCGTATAAACCCAACACCGACGACGTCCGTGAGTCGCCGGCGATTGATGTCATCGAGAACCTCCTGCAGAAAGGCGCCGACGTCCGCGCCTACGATCCCAAGGCGATGCCGGTCCTCAAGGCACAGATGAATTCGATCGCGTATTGCAAGGACGCCTATGCCGTGGCGACCGGGGCCGATGCCCTCCTGGTCGTCACCGAGTGGGACGAATTTCGCCAGCTCGACCTCGATCGCATCAAGAGCCTGATGCGCCGCCCGGTCATCGTCGACGGTCGCAACATCTTCGACCCCAGGACGATGCGTGAACGCGGCTTCGTCTACCGCGGCGTCGGCCGCTCCTAAATTGCGGGCGGTCGTCACGGGCGGCGCGGGTTTTCTCGGATCGCACCTCTGCGAGCGGCTCCTGGCAGACGGCTGGCAGGTCGTGTGTGTCGACAACCTGGTGACCGGGACGGCCGCGAACATCGCCCAGTTGCGCCAGCACAAGTCGTTCGAGTCGATGCAGCACAACGTCAGTGAGCCGCTCTACCTCGAAGACACGGTCGATGCCGTGCTGCATTTCGCCTCACCGGCTTCCCCCACCGACTACGCGGATCACCCGATCGCGACCCTGAAGGTCGGCACGCTCGGCACCCACAACATGCTGGGTCTGGCACGCGCCAAGGGCGCGACCTTCTTCCTTGCCTCCACCTCCGAGGTCTACGGCGATCCGACGGTGCATCCACAGCCGGAAACCTACTGGGGCAACGTCAGCCCCATCGGCCCGCGCGCGGTGTACGACGAAGCGAAGCGCGCCGCCGAGGCCTTCACCATGGCTTATCACCGCACGCACGGAATGAAGACCCGCATCGTTCGCATCTTTAATACCTTCGGTCCTCGGATGCGAATCGATGACGGGCGGGCGGTCCCCAACTTCCTGACCCAGGCGCTCCAGAACCAACCCCTCACGGTGTATGGCGACGGCTCGCAGACGCGCAGCCTCTGCTACGTCGACGACCTCATCGAGGGCATCGTTCGCCTGCTGGGGACGGAATACGCCGAGCCGGTCAACCTCGGGACGGACGACGAGGTCACCATGCTCCAACTCGCCACCCGCATCCGCGACCTCAGCGGGAGCTCCAGCGAGATCGTCTTCAAGCCGCTGCCCGAGGACGATCCACGGCAGCGCCGCCCGGATCTGACGCGCGCCCGGAAACTCCTCAACTGGCAGCCGCGAACCTCGCTCGATGCCGGCCTGACCAAAACGATCGCCTACTTCCGCGAACGGCTGTCACCGCCTGGTTACTGACCTCGCATTGCCTTTGATCCGGCCGGCTGGCTAACTGGAGGCATGGGCCCACGCGCGTTCGTTGTGGCGTTTTCGGCGTTCGCCCTCCTGCTGCCGCCGCCGCCGGCACCCGGCCCTCCCGCCACCGCGCCACTCTCGATCGGGGTGTCCGGCAACCACCTCGTTAATGGCAGCGGCCAGGCCATCCGGTTGCTCGGCGTCAACCGATCGGGAACGGAGTACGCCTGCATCCAGGGCTGGGGCATCTTCGACGGCCCCAACGACGCGACCTCCGTCGCGGCGATGGCCGCCTGGCACATCAACGCCGTGCGCATCCCGATGAACGAGGACTGCTGGCTCAACATCAACGGCGTCGCTCCCGGTTACGGCGGCACGCCCTACCAGGCCGCGATCCAGTCTTACGTCAAGCTGCTCCATCAATACGGGCTGTACGCCATCCTCGACCTCCACTGGAATGCGCCCGGGACAACCAAGGCAACCGGCCAGCAGGTGATGCCGGATGCCGACCACGCCCCCGCCTTCTGGACCTCGGTCGCGTCCGTCTTCAAGTCGGATCCGGCGGTCCTCTTCGACCTCTACAACGAGCCGCACGACGTCAGCTGGTCGTGCTGGCGCAATGGCTGCACGTCGCCGGGCTGGCCGACGGCGGGCATGCAATCCCTCGTTACGGCCGTGCGATCGACGGGCGCGACTCAACCGATCATGTCCGGCGGCCTGGCCTGGTCCAACGACCTCAGCGGCTGGTCCGTGAACAAACCGTTAGACCCGGCCAATGCGCTGGTCGCCTCCTTCCACAACTACAACTTCAATGTCTGCGATCCAACCTGCTGGACGAACACGGTCGCGCCCCTCGCCGCACAGGTTCCGGTGGTAACCGGTGAACTGGGTGAGGACGACTGTGGCCACGGCTACATCGATCAGTACATGAGCTGGGCGGACGCCCAGGCGATCTCCTACCTGGGATGGACCTGGGACACCTGGGATTGCGCCAGCGGACCGGCGCTGATCAGCAACTACGACGGGACCGCCACGGCGTTCGGGACTGGATTCAGGGATCACCTCCGGGCGTTGTCGGCGCCAGCGCGCCGGATCGTCGGCCCTCCGACCGCGCCGAGCTGCCCGCTCTGCTGGCGTCGCTCCCGCTAGCCGGGGGAACCGAACCCTTCCTCCGGCTGTATAGGGTCCGGAGGTGTGTCCATGACGAGTCGCCTGATCGCGCTGCTGATCCTGACCGTTTCGATCCTGACCGCTTGCGGCCGCGCGAACGCCACCACCCATCCCGCGGCGCCCGGCTACCTGATCTTCCTCGAGGGTGGGTTCTCCAACGCAGGCGAGAGCGTCAAGGTGCTCGATTCCGGCACCGGCACCGTGGTGCGCGAGCTGCCCATCGGGACGCCCGCGGCCGACTGGTCGCGCTACTACGTCGTCACCCAGCTCACCGGCAGCGCCCAGCTGAAGGCGATCGACCCGGCATCGGGCCGAACGATCGCGCAGACGACGATTCCATCCGGCTATAGCCTTCCGAACATCGCCTTTCAGGGGCCCACCGCGGGCATCTCGCCCAACGGCCAGTGGCTCGCCCTGACCAAGAGCTCTCCCTCCGTCACCAACTTCCTCGTGGGCTCGAGCTCACTCGGCGATTCCTTCAAGACGATCCGCGTTGACGGCGACTTCGTGTTCGACGCGCTCAGCAACGACGGCAAAAGCCTCTACCTCATTCAGAAGATGGAGGATGCTAATCACTACCAGGTTCGGCTCTATGACGTCGGGGCGGGCGCGCTCATGCCCCAGCCTGTGGTGGACAAGCGCGAACCCAACGAACCGATGAATGGCATCCGCGGCGACAGCGCCGCCGACGCCAACGGGAACTACGTCTACACCGTTTACATCCGCGACGGCGGCCCCTTCATCCACGCGCTTCCCCTCGACGAACCGATCGCCTGGTGCGTCGACTTGCCATCGACGGCGGCAAGCGATATCGAGCGCCAGTTCCACTGGGCGCTGGCCCTCAGCCACGATGGACGGACGCTGTACGCCGCCAACGAAGCCCTCGGCAAGGTCGCCGTCATGACCCCCGGCGTCCCACCCGCGATCGTGCGCACCGCTTCCGTCGCCATGAATTTCCCTCCACGTCAGGGTGGAGGTCTTGTAACCGACGCTGAGGCGAAGGGAGCGCGCATCGGCGGGGCCGCCCTTTCATCCGACGGTCGCACGCTCTACAGCTTCGCGAGTGTCGGCGTCGTCGCCATCGATACCGCCACGCTCAAGGTTCGTGCCCGCTACCTCGACCGGTGGCGGCCGGACACCATGCGAATGAGCACGGACGGCAAATGGCTTTACGTGGCGGAATCCAGCGAGAGCAAGCTCTGGCAGATCGATGCCGCGACCGGAGCCGTCGCCGAGCTCAAAAGCGTCGCGAACCCCTGGGCGCTCCTCTGGGCCGAACCTAAGTAAGAGACTCTACCCTCCCCCGCTTGCGGGGGAGGGTAGGGTGTGGGTTTTTGCCGTACGATACGTCCAGCCGTGAAGAGGGGTCTTTCGGTTTCGGCGCTATTGCTGTTTGCCTCGATGAGCGCCTGCGGCCAGCCGGCCCTGAAAAGCTCGGCGACGACGTCACCATCGCCCTCACCGACCGCTGCCCCAACTGAATCCGCCAGCCCGGCGGCGATAGCCCCCCAGGCAATGACGTGCAAGCTGCCCGTGGTCACCGACAATGACGCCGGCTGGGTGAGCTTCCCGGGCGGGAGCTACCAGTCCGACCCGAAGGCAAACGTCACCCTTGCCCACAGCTCGGCATTCCCTCTGTCGAAGAGCTACGACAAAGCGGTCGAGCGCTGGCTTCCCGTCCCGCGCGACCAGATATCACCGGACGGCAAGCACTTTGCCTACGCGGACCTGCCGCCCATCGATAACAGCCCCATTCATGTCGCCGACTCGTCAACCGGCGCCGCGCGCGCGTTCAATCCCGGGACACCCCCGACCGACAGCTCGTGGGTCGCCGTCGACTACGAAACCGAGGGCGTCTACCTCACGGCGCAACCGAACGGCCCGGCCGGGTTGGTCGG
>VBFF01000032.1:14962-15417 GCA_005889285.1 Chloroflexota bacterium | reverse complement strand
GAGTCCTCGTCATGGACCGAACGCAATGGCTGGAGGCGGCTCTCGACGACATGCTGCCCTATTTCCTTGACATGCTGGACTCGCTCTCCGGCGACGAGACGCCGGAAAACCCGCGCGTCCTGGAGGAATCCCGAAAAATCGATCCTTCCGGACCGGCGGGTGTCCTAGGTGTCGGGATCGGCCTGACTATCGGACAGCTGGCGAAGCGGGCTCTGGGCACGTATGAGCTCGCCGTCCCTCGGCCGAATCACGACGATCGGCTGCTGGTGTTGCCCGAGAACCTGGCCGTGTTCGCCCGCGAGTGGGAGATTCCATTGAACGAGGTGCAAGCCTGGGCGTGCACCACGGACGCGCTCGTCCACCTCGTGATAACGAGAGCGCACGTGCGCCGACGGCTTACTGCGCTGCTTCGCACTTACATGACCAACGTCGGGCTCGACTCGGAGGCGCTGGCG
>VBFF01000032.1:14303-14837 GCA_005889285.1 Chloroflexota bacterium | reverse complement strand
TGGCTCCCATCAGCCCACGCCTGGCCGAGGCGGTGCGGCGGCGGCGTGGCGAGATGCCCCTTCGCGACCGGCTGGCTGAGTTCTGGTTCGGCTTGACCCTTGGCCCGGCGGAACAGCGCCGTGGGGAACGCTTCCTGGCCAGGCTTTCCGAGCGCGGCGGCGAGCGGGCTATGCGGCGTCTTTGGACAACGGAAGAGTCGATTCCGCAGCCCGAAGACATCGAGGACCCGGAGCGATGGCTGGCGAGGGTCGCCTGACGCTGGGCTTGCAGCTCGACTGATCAATGCCGCCGGAGTTCCCGCAGCGCACGGTTTACGTGGTCGACCCAGTGCCGTTCGCCTGAATCGAGCACTTGTTGAAAGGCCGCACGAGCCTCCTCCACCTTGCCTTGCTGCGCCAGGTGTTTGCCGAGTGCAAAAGCGACGGCCGCGGCCACGGGCCTCGGTGCCGACTGCGCCAGGTCTTTGAGAACCCTCATGGCGGCATCTCGGTTTCCCTCCTTGTAGTCGAGCTCCGCAATCCGAAATCTGCCGC
>VBFF01000032.1:0-14241 GCA_005889285.1 Chloroflexota bacterium | reverse complement strand
TGCCAGCAGATCGCCGATCGCATTCGCGGCATCGCCACCGAAACGTAGATGTTCCGACTCGAGCGTAAGGCGGTACGCGGCCAGCGCGCCATCGAGATCACCGGCGTCTCGCCGCAACATTCCCAGTCCAAAGGCAGCAACTGGCGCAATTTCGTTATGGCCGGTGGCCACCGCAGCTTCGTACGCGCGCGTGGCGGCCGGAAAATCCTGCTGTTCGTTCAGCAGTTCGGCAAGCAATAGGGCTGCGGTGCCGCGCTCGAAGTCGTTTGTCGACCGCATTGCTTTTTCGAAGGCCGCGCGAGCTGCGGCTAATTTTCCTGCGGCCTGAAGCTGGTGACCGAGCTCGAGGGAAGCCCCCGGACTCGAAGTCGCGTCCACGGCCGCAAAGTCGTCGGTCAATTCCTGCAAATCTTAGTTCCGAGTCGCACCGAGCTTCGTTGGGCCGCCGATGCACGTCGGCAGTCTTGGAAGCAGTGGCGCTCCGTCAGCGGCCGGGCGTTCCCCCTTTCGTCCTGGTGAGTTCTTTCCAAGCCGTCAGATAAGCGGTGTTAGGTCGAACCGTCACCAGCTAAGGGTGTGCCGAAGCGCTCCGCCGAGGCGACTTCCGCTAGCGGCTTGCGTTTCTTCCGGCCCTTGACCGGCCGAGCCGGGTACCCGAAGGGCAGGACAGCGAGCACCTCGTAGCGATCCGGAAGGGCCACCTTGCTCCGGACTCCTTCAAGGCCGCCGAATCCCGTCCAGTTGGAGCCGATCCCTTCTGCCCATGCCGTCAGCAGCATCGACTGAATCGCTCGACTGCAGTCGGAGATGCCCGTGTGGCTGGTCTTCTCGTAGGCGACGACGATGGCGAGGACCGACTTCGCGATGTAGGGACCGGTCCTCACCAGCGTGCCCAGAGCGCGCAGCGTCTCGGGCTCGCGAACGACGACGAAATGCCACTCCTGACGGTTCGCGGCGCTGGCAGTAAGGCGCCCGGCATCGACGATCCTTGTCACGACGTCCGATGGGATCGGTTTGTCCTGGTAGTCGCGGATCGCCATGACCGAACGAACCGCATCGAAGACCGGATTCGCCATCAAATCATTATGGCGAGGGGAAATGGCTCCTGCTTGTCCACACGGGAGTTCGAGTTCACACGCAGCCACCCCCGCCGTAAGGCACTAAAGTAAGGCAATGGCACGCGTGTCGCCCGAGGAATTCCCGGATCCCGTCGCCGACTCCGCTCTCGCAACGACTGCCGGGCAGAGCCGCGCGATCCTGGCGGGTGGGTGCTTCTGGTGCGTCGAGGCCGTCTACAAGAATCTCGATGGCGTTTCCTCGGTCAACTCCGGATACGCCGGCGGCACCGCCGACATGGCCGACTACGAAACGGTCTCGACCGGAAGCACGGACCACGCCGAGTCGGTCGAGGTCGTCTATGACCCAAGCCGGATCAGCTATGGGCAAATTCTCAAAGTCTTTTTCGCTATCGCGCACGACCCGACGCAGCTCAATCGGCAAGGCCCCGATACCGGCCGCCAGTATCGCTCGGCGATCTTCTACGCAGATGACGAGCAAAAGCGCGTGGCCGAGGCCTACATCGACCAGCTGAACAAGGCGCACGTCTTCGACCATCCGATCGTCACCGAGGTGGTGCCGCTGCAGGCCTTCTACCAGGCCGAGACTTATCACCAGGATTACGCCGCGCGCAACCCATTAAACCCCTACATCGTCTTCAATGCGCAGCCCAAGGTCCGGAAGCTGCGCGCCTACCAGCAGGCTAAAGAAAAAATCCGCAACCGCTAGGCGGTCGCCTTCGGCGCCTGCCGCGTCGACGCCCACAGGTAAAAGCTGGCCAGGCTGCGGTGGGGTCGCCATTTTTCGCCGATGGCGTCGACCTCCTTCGGCGTGGGCAGGTGGTCGAGCCGGTAGAGGCGCTGAACGGCGGTCCGGATGCCGAGATCGCCGATGGGCAGGATGTCGGGCCGCTCCAGGTTGATCAGCAGGAACATGTCGGCGGTCCACCGGCCGAGCCCGCGGCTGGCCGTGATCTGTTCGCGCACCTCGTCGTCGGAAAGCGTGTGCAGCTGGTCGATCTGGAGCTCGCCGGCGACGACATGCTCCGCCAGCGAGCGGAGGTATTCGACTTTCATCCGAGAAAGGCCGACGCTTTTGAGATCGGCCGGGTCGAGGGCGAGCAGCTCGGCGGGGGATGGCATCCGGCCGCCGAAGCGCTCGGTGAGCCGGCCCGCGATGGCCCGCGCCGCGAAACCCGAGATCTGCTGGCCGATGATCGAGTAGACGAGCACGCTGAAGGGATCACCCAGCGGACGCGCCCGACGCCACGCTTTCGAATCGACCGGTTCGGTCGCATCGATCAGCCTGGCGAGCTTTCGATCGCTCGCCTTCAGCGCCGTCAGGGCTCCGTCGCGACCCGCGGATCTCGTTCTCGTGGCGATCGACCCATCGTATGGCCTTTCCGCGGCGCCAGGGCTAATTGATCGGGCACGATTATCCGGCCGGCGAACTGCGTAAGCGGGCCCAGAAGTCCCAAACGCACGTTCGCCAGCCGTAAGCGAGCTGGACCTCCACCGTTGTAGAAGGCGAACTACCCCGCAAGGAGGACGAATCGTGCGAACCAAATCGATCATTCTGGGGGCGATCGCCGTGCTCGCCCTCGCAACGCTATCGGCGAACGCCGGCAACCGGGCCACGCCTCAAGCGCCGGGTAGCCTGGTGAGCCTGCTCGCCGCGACCACCACCGTGGCGAAAGCCGATCGAGAGGCCGAAGCGACCGCGGCGCCCGCGGCAACGCATACCGAAGCGACGGAGGCCGTCGCCAAGCCGGTCGTGGCGGCCAGGCCGGCGCCCAAAGTCGTCGTGTCGGCCGCCTGTCAGGATGCCATCAACAACCTGAAGGCGCTGCATCAGGCCGATGTCACCGAAGATACCGCCGAACGGGCTGCTGCGGTACAGCCACTCTCGGCGAGTGCGATCGCAGCGGAAAAAGCCGAAGACGCGGCCGAAAAGCAGCCCTGGCAGTCGGCCCTGCTGGCCGCCCGCACCGCGTGCCTGCCGCAACCCAGCGCCGCATGCCAGGCGGCGATCGCGGCCCTGCAGGCGCTCAAAGTCAATGGTGCCGACGACTGGCGCCAGTGGATCGCGCAGTGGCAGGACCTGCGAACCGTCAATTGGACCGCCCAGCTCGCCAGCCTTCGTACCGCCGTCAGCGCCGTCGCCACCGCCTGCGGCGAACGCGACTAACCCGCCGTCGTCAAAGGGCCCGGGCGACCGGGCCCTTTTCTATTTGGACGATGGCGCCTTCGATCTCGCCGTCGCTGCGCAGAACGTAGACGGCAGTGAAGCCCTCCAGGTCAAGCCGGTCGAGGCCGCGACGCAGCTCATCGTGCTGCCGGCGGACGACGGCGGCGCGAACGGACCGCGAGCGCGCCGCGTTTCGTGCCAGGCAAAGCTCGAGCGGCAGGTCGAACGCGATCGCAGTCGCCGAGCGTCCGTGCTGTCGTGCTCGTCTGACGAGCTCGGTGCGTCGCATCCACTCGACGTTGGTCGCGTCGACCACCGCCAGGGCGCCCGCCGCAAGCCGGGCATCGAGCCACTGGTGAAGCCGAACGAAGGCGGCATCGGTCGCCTGCTGGTCGGCCTCGTCGCCCGCGAGCGCGCCGCGCAGCTGGTCTGACGAAATGACCGTTTCCGCAGCGAAGTGGCGCGAGGCGAAGGTCGATTTGCCCGAACCCGATGCGCCGATCAGCAGGACGAGCGCGGAGTCGGCAATGCGGATCACGAGACCGCGGTCAGCGAGCGCTCGACGCCGGCCAAGCGGCGCAGTGCGGCTGACTTTTCGCTGTGGCCGGCGCGCGCTTCGTTCACCGCGCGTCGCAGGGACTCAATGGTCGCATCGTAGGTTGGCCGGTCCACCGGATATGGCGTGCCGTCCTTGCCGCCGTGCGCAAAGGAGTAGGACACTGGATCGCGCACCGAGGCAGGCTCGCCATAGGTGAGCTCCGCCACCAGCGCCAGCGCCCGAAGCGCCTTGGCGCCCACGCCAGGGACGGCCAGCAGGGCGGTGTAATCCTCGGGCTGCCGCTCATAGGTCGTCAGCAGGACACGGGCGAGCCGCTCCGGATGCAGGTCGCTCAGCCGAACCTCGTGATGACGGGGCATCGCCACCGTCCGCATGCGCGTCATTTCGCTGAGGAGTGTGATCGGCTTCTCCCGGGCAAGCGACACCGCGCCCGTTCGATTGGCCTCAGCCTCGGATGCCACGAGGTTGAGGACTGGCTGGCCGGCGTCGCCGGTGATCGCCGCGTGCGGGTCTGAGTCGAAGCGTTCGGGCGGGAGCCAGTGGTAGCGGCGCGCCATGCCCGTCCCCTCGTTCATGCCCTGCTGGACAACCGCCCACGAGCCGTCGGTGGCGAAGAAGAAACTGTGGTGGTACACCTGGAAGCCATCCTGGACGGCCGCGGAGTCGACCTTGGCGGAGAGCCGGCTGGCGCGGATCAACGGGGCGGCGTCCTGGCCCGTCTTCCAGCAGGCGGCCTCGATCTCCTGGGGTGTCTTGCGCGAGGTCTTGCCCTTCCCGCCGGCGATGAAGAGACCCGTCTCGTGGGAAAGATCGCGCAGACCTTCCTTGAGCGCGCCGCAGGCGGTGGTGGTCAGCCCGCTGCTGTGCCAGTCGAATCCGAGCACGCAGCCAAATGCCTGGAACCAGACCGGGTCGGCGATCCGCCGCATCAGGCCGGGCGTTCCTTCCTCGGACAGAATGGCCAGTCCCATCTCGCGCGCCAGCAGCGTCATGCGCTCGAACAACCAGCGTGGGGCACGGCCCCCGTGCAATGGCAGATCGGCGGTTCCGGTGCGCATCACGTCAGTCTAGAGCCGGCCTTCGGGCAAAAAAAGGGAGCGGCCGGCGGGGGATCCGACCGCTCCAACGACTCGAGCTCGATCTAGCCGGAGCTCTCCCGGGCTGGGGCCTTGTTGGGGGCCGGCGTCCCATCGACGTGGAGGAGGTTCTCGACCCCGGCGACGCCCGGCACTTTCATGACGGCTTTCTCGACGTTGGCGATCTGGTACGCGTTATCGACCTGGCCGCGAATCGTCACCACTCCCGACTCGACGTCGAGGTTGATCTGGCCTTTGGGCAGGTCGGGGTTGCGAAAGACCTCACTCTCGACCCGGTCCCGCAACGTCAGGTCGTCGGCCGGGCGTGGCCCCGATCGCAGGCTCACCATTTTCTGCGGAAAGGCCGCGGCATTCGAACCGGTCCGCGCGCGGATTTGATCGAGTGCGCGCCAGCCGCGACGAAGCCTGGCACCCGACCAATCGATGAATTGCGCTCTTCGCGCGCGTCCCTGTTGCGGGTCGAAAAAGTAGACGGTCACCGCGCCGGCCAGTGCGCCGGCGAGGACGGTGAGTCGTCCCGGACCGCCACGGCGTGGCAGGCGGCGCTTCGCCGAGGCCGTCTGCTTGCGGATCTGGGTGTTGAGCGATTGCTCGGCCGTCGCGCCGAGCTCGCGGGCGGCGCTGCCGGCGCCGCTGCCCAGCTCCTTCGCCGCCCGGGTCACCCGGTCGGCGACCTCGTCGCGGACCTGCTTGAGGTCAACTTGCTTCAAATCAAGCACCACGCGTCACCCCCTCGGTGGCTTTCTCAGCCGTCTTGTTCTTGGTTGCCTGCACCAGGTTGCCGTGACTCAGGACACCAACCAGGCGGCCGTTTTCGGCTACGGGGAGTCGACGGATTTCCTCGCGCTCCATCATGAGCGCGGCCTGCTCGATGTCATCATCGGGGCCGATAGTGGTCACGTCGCGGCTCATCAGGTGCTCGGCCGTTTCGTTTCGAGGGTCGTGGCCCTCGGCGATGCAGCGGATCACGATGTCGCGATCGGTGATCACGCCAACCATCGTTCCACCGTTTTCGACGATCGGGATGAACCCGGCGTCTTCCTGCTTCATCCTCTTGGCGACGTCGATTACCCGATCACTCTTTTTGGCCGCTGACACGGTTTTGGCCATAGCATCTCGAACCTTCATCTACACACACCTCCCAGGGCGGTCTTGTTGCGATTTCGATTGCTCAGCCCAGAATTATATCAAAATTTGATAATGTCAGTAGCAAGATCGGGGAGGTGTTGAATATGGCTGAGGCAGAGCCGAAGGCGATCGACGGCGAACCGACGCCCGAGCCACCGCAGAAGCCCTCGGACGTTGCCCGAAAGATCAAGGACAACCCCAAGGAGCTGTATCGGGAAGTTTCGGGTGCGTACGAGGCCAAGCAAGAGCGCGAGGCGAAGCGTCCCCGCGATGAGAAGACGCGTAAGGACTAGGCGAAGAGCTTCTTCAGCTCGACGGACGCCTCGGCCTTGAGCTGCGCCAGCGTGCACGACTTGGGGTTCTTGTCGGGCCGCCAGCGGACGAAGCCGACCCCATGACGGAAGCGTCCGTTCTCGAGGCGGTCGAAGGCGACTTCGCAGACGAGCTCGGGACGCAGCGGTTCCCAGGCAAGGTCCCGGTCCGTCGACCAGCGACTGGGGCCACCGGGGGCGCGGCCCCCCTCGAAACTCGTTCCGCCGCGCAGCGGCTCCAGCATCGCGACCAGCTCGCGTCGCTGCGCATCGTCGAAGCCCGAGGTGTGGCCGATGTACTGCAGCGTTTTGCCGTCGTAGACGCCCAGCAATAACGAACCCACCCGCTTGCCGTCGTTGCCCCAGCGAAAGCCGCCCACGACACAGTCGGCGGTTCGCTGCTCTTTGACCTTGATCATGGCGCGCTCGCCCGGCTTGTAGATGCTCTCGATGCGCTTGGCGACGATGCCGTCGAGCCCGGTGCCGCGATACTCCTTCAGCCAGTTGATGGCGACCTCGCGGTCGCGCGTTACCGGGCTGAGGTAGATCGATCCCGGCTTGGGGCCGAGCAATTTCTCCAGGCGCCGGCGCCGCGTCTTCAAGGGAACCTCGATGAGGCTCTCGTCGCCGTCGGCCAGCAGGTCGAAGGCGATGTAGGTGGACGGCTGCTCCGCCGCCAGCATGTTCACGCGCGAGGCCGCCGGGTGGATGCGCAACGTCATGGCGTCGAAGTCGGTGCCGAACCCGGTAAAGATCACGATCTCGCCGTCGAGGACGGCGCGCTTCGGCTTGATCTTCTGCAGCGCCGGCACCAACTCCGGGAAGTAGCGCGTCAGCGGCTTCTGGTTGCGGCTATGGATCACGACCTCGTCGCCGTCCTTGAAGGCGACCGCCCGAAAGCCATCCCACTTCGGCTCGTACTGCCAGGCATCGCCGCGGGGCAGCTCCGACTGGACCTTCGCCTCCATCGGGGTGAAGGGTGGCATGACGCCTAATTGCACGCCCCATATACTAAGTTCGTGCCCAGTCCGAATCCTGTTCTGCATCTCCGCGATACCTTCGGGCGGGTCGCGGACGACCTGCGCATCTCGGTCACCGATCGCTGCAACTTTCGCTGCGTCTACTGCATGCCGGCCGCCGGCCTGCCCTGGCTGGCGCGCGACGAAGTGCTCAGCTTCGAGGAGATCGTGCGCGTCACCCGAATCCTGGTCGACGACTGTGGGGTCCGCACCATCCGGCTGACCGGCGGCGAGCCCCTCGTTCGCAGAGGCATCGAGGAGCTGACCGCCATGATCGCGGCCATCGATGCGTCACTCGACATCGCGATGACCACGAATGGCATCCTGCTCGAGGAAAAAGCCCAGGCTCTCAAGGCGGCGGGACTCAAGCGCCTCAACGTCAGCCTGGACACGCTGCACTCGGACCGCTTCAAGGATCTCGCCCGCCGCGATGCCCTCGACCGCGTGCTGCGCGGCCTGACGGCCGCCCGTGCGGCGGGGTTCAGCCCCATCAAGCTCAACATGGTCGTGATGCGCGGTCGCAACGACGACGAAATCGTCGACTTCGCCAGCCTCGCGCGTCGCGAGGGCTATGAAGTCCGCTTCATCGAGTTCATGCCACTCGACGCCGACGGCATCTGGTCGATGGAAAGCGTCGTCGCCAGCCGCGACATCATCGAGGCGATCGACCGCGAGTTTCCGCTCGAGCCGGTGCCCGATCAGCGCCCTGCCCCGGCCACGCGATTCCGGTTTCGCGACGGTAGCCAGGGCGGGATCGGGGTCATCCCGTCGGTCAGTGACGCCTTCTGCAAAGTCTGCAACCGTATCCGGCTGACCAGCGAGGGTCATCTACGGACCTGCCTGTTCTCGATCCAGGAACACGACGTCAAAGCCCTCTTGCGGAGCGGGGCGTCGGACGAACAAATTCGCGACTTCGTCGCGGCTGCGGTTTGGCAGAAAGAAGAGGGCCACAAGATCGGTCAGGCGGACTTTGTCAGGCCATCGAAGACGATGAGCCAGATCGGCGGCTGACGCTCAGCACCACCGTCCTCTCCGAAACCAGCCAGCCGGCGAGAACGAGCAACAACGGAAGCGGTGTCGTCAGGCCGAGGGCGGCCACGAAGCCCGTGAGGCCGAGGACGCGCTCAGCCCCCCGCGGGGCGGTGCGCAGCCAGAGCCAGGCGGCAGGCAAGAGGACCGCGACGTCCTGCGGATGCAAAAAGCTGGCGATCAGCAGGGAGGCGCACAGGCCCGCCGCGAAGGGAAATTCCAAACCGGATCCACGCCGCCGCCACACTAGCCCGAGGATGATCGCGATCACGAACCCCTGGACCAGCGCCGCACCAAACCCGCTGCCGACCAGGCCCGGCAACGTGAGCTGCGGGTAGACCATCATCGCGCCGAGGTAGTGCCCGCTCCCGGCCAGAAGAACCGCGTACGCTTGCAGCCCACCAAAGCCAATGGTCGCCAGCGCGGCGCCCAGCATGGCCAGCGAGCCGACCGCCCAGCCGAAGAACACCCGCGACTGGCCGGCCACCAGCAGCGCAGCCGGCACCATCAGCGCGAGTTGCGGTTTGAGCGCGATCAAGCACAGCACGAGCCCGGCGGCGAAGGGCCGGTTATGGCGCGACAGCCACCAGCAGATGGAGACCGCCGCCGCCACCACGATCACCACCTGGCCGAGCAGCAATCCGAAGGCGACGGAGGGCAACGCAATGGCAAAGGCGAGGTGACCGAGGCGGACAAGCCGGCTCGAGGGAGGTGCGGTCAGCCACCAGGTAACCAGGAGCGAGGCAACCAGCACGACGTTCCAGAGCGCATACCCGGCGGCGAACGGCAGGGCGGCGAAGGGAGCGACGAACCAGGCCAGCGTCGGTGGGTAGAGGGCGGGGTACAAGAAGGCCGACCCGAGCGCGAGCCACTCCTGGCGCATCGCGGCGTAGTCGTACAGCGATCCCCAGCCATGATCGATCCCGATGCGGGCGAAGATGTAGTAGACGGCGAAGTCGCCTTCGAGCGCCCGCGTCAACGCGAAGTGCAGGACCCCCACGAGGTTGCGCAGCGCCAGCACCCCCGTCACCACGAGGACGGCAGCCGGAAGCCAGGGCCTCAAAGCGGGCAGTTGCCCCAGTCGCTTCGCGATCACTGGGGGAATAACGTGAAAGTGCGACTATTCTGGGCAGTGGCTATGAAGATCGCGGTTGGCAGCGACGAACGGACGCCGGTGACCGATTCGGTCGTCGCTCACCTGCGCCGGGCCGGCGCCGAGGTCGAGCTGCACGGTCCCCTGAACGGCCACCCGATGGACTGGGCCGACGTCGGGCGGGAAGTGGGGGAGCGGGTCGCCTCGGGCGCCTGCCAGCAGGGCGTGCTCTTCTGCTGGACCGGCACCGGGGTGTCGATCGCGGCCAACAAGGTTCCCGGCATCCGGGCCGCTCTCTGCGGCGATGCGCAGACGGCCAGGGGCGCCCGGAAATGGAACGACGCCAATGTCCTCGCGATGAGCTTGCGCGCCACGCCCGAGGCGGTGGCGAAAGAGATTTGCGACGCGTGGCTCGAGACCGGACCGGACGAGGCGGAGCGGGCGACGATCGCGAAGGTTGAGCGCTGAGTGGCGACCAGCCTTGCCGACAACAAGTGCATTCCATGCCGCGGCGGCACGCCGCCACTGACCCACGAGCAGATTGCCCCGCTGGCGGCGCAGCTCGAGGGATGGCAGGTCGAAGACGACAAGAAGCTGATCAAGTCGTTCAAGGTCAAGAACTGGGTCGACGCGGTCGACTTCGTCAACCGGATCAGTCCGGTCGCCGAGGCAGAGGGCCACCATCCGGACCTCTACGTGCGATGGGGCGAGGTTCGCGCGTACCTCTGGACGCACAAGATCGACGGACTCACGGAAAGCGACTTCTACATGGCGGCGAAGATCGACCGCGCCTTCGCGCCGGCGTGATCACCCTCATTCACGGTGGCGAGGGCTACCTCGTCGATCGGGCGGCCCGCGACCTGCTGCAACCGTTGCGCGCCACCCTGACGTTGGAGTTCAACTACGAGGACATCCAGGCGGACGCGCTCAATGCCGATGCTTTCGCGGAGAAGGCGAGCACCTTGCCCTTCATCGACGCGCTGCGCGTCCTCGTGCTGCGCGACTGGGGCCTGCTGTCCGGCAAGAAAGACAAGGGAGCGGGGGCCGAGCGCGCCGCCGCCTACCTGGAGGGAACGCCGGACTCCACGCACCTCGTGCTGGTCGCGCATGCCCTGGTTGCGCCCGGCAACCCCATCTACAAAGTCGTCGCGGCGATGGAGCGCGACAAGCGTGCCCGGATCCAGCGGTGTGAGCCGCCGCGCCGGTCGGATCGCGCCGGGTGGGTGCGCAAGCTGGCGGAGGAGCGCGGGCTGACGATCACGCCAGCCGCGGTACGCCTGCTCCTCGAGCGGTCACAGCCGGACCTGCGCCTGCTCGACCAGGAGATCGTGAAGCTCGCGCTCTACGCCTCGCCGTCGACCCGGATCGACGAGGAGGCCGTGCGCGCCCTGGTGAGCGACAGTCGCGAGGAAGAGATCTTCGCGCTGACGGACTCGCTGGCGAGCGGCCGGCCGGGCGCGGCGGCGGGCGTGCTGCAGTCGCTCCTGGACGACGGGCGCGAGCCGACCTGGCTGCTCTACACGCTGGTGAGCCACTGGCGCCGGCTACTGCAGGCGCGGGACGTCCGCGACCGTGGCGGTTCCGTGGCCGACCTGCAGGCGCGATCGACGGATCACCCCTTTGTCCTCGAAAAGGCCTTCCGCCAGGCTGCCGATTACAACGCGGCCGAGCTCGACCGCGGGTTCCACGCGCTCTTGCGCATCGAGGAGCAGATCAAGCTTGGCGAGCTCGATGCCCGGCTGGCGGTCGAGGGCTTCATCCTCGAGCAGGTCCTGAGCGCCGGCTAAGCCTTCACGGCCGTCACGATCCAGCGCTTCGTGTCGACATTGAATGGCCAGCAGGTCATGATCGTCAAGCGCACGTCCTGGGTTGGGTCCATGACGCCGACGGCGGTAGGCGGCACGATCTGATGCCCGGTCACGCGGTAGACCTGTGTCTCGCTGCCGATGTCGATCTGCACGGTATCGCCCGGGCGCAGGTCGTAGAGGTGGCCGAAGATGTTGCCCTGGATGTCATCGTGGCCGTAGAGGAAGGTGTTGCCCGTCCCAAAAGGCGCCGAAAACACATACCGCGTTACCGAGTAACCGGGGGCGATCAACATCACGCCCTTCGCGTCGGTACTTCGCTCGTAGACGGGAGCCTTCCGGATGCCGATCCGAGGAATAGAGATGCGGGCAACCACCCGTGTCGGTGGAGCGACAGCCGCGGCCGCGGCGGCGGCATTCCGCTGCGCGGCCTGGGCCGGCTCCGGCGTGACCGGCGCGCTTGGTGACGCCGAAGGCGATGGCGTGGCCGACGCGATCGCCGTGATGTTCGTCGACGTCGCCGCCAGGTGGGCCGGCGCGCGGCCGAGCCCCGCCGCCGGGATGCTCGCGAGCAGCAGGAAGATACCGGCCGAAAAGACGACGAGGGATCCGCGTCTCATGAAGCTATGTTCGCAGTCGCTGAGGGAAAGTCAATCAGCGGTGCGAGGGAGCCACACGACGTAGCTCCCTCGCGTTTGATGTCAGCTGCGTCGCCGCAGGACGAGGCCGCCACCGGCCACCGCGATCAGGCCCAGCAGGGCGATCGCCGGCCAGGGAAGGCTCGGGCTACCGGCTGGTCGGCCGGTCGCCGGCAGGACGGGGACGCTCGGCGCTGCGGTCGGCGTGGTGACAACCGCGGCCTTGGCGTTGTGGATGGTCGTGGTACTTGCCTCGGCGCCGATCGTGATCTTAGTGTCAGCGGCGGGCGCTGCAGCGCCGGTTGGAAGCACCGACTCGTGCAGCGTGATCACGGAGCCGACCGGCAGTTTCGGCAGCCCTTCGCTGGCGCCGTTGCAGGCGAGTGGCAGGCTCGCGTCCGCAGGCAGGGTGACGGTCGCCGTCTGTTCCGAATCAACGTTGATCTGAATTGTCGCCGTGAACGTGGCGGTCCCGGTGACGCCGGCATCGCACGTCTTCTGCACGTTCCCGCCGACCTGGGTCGCCTCGAGGAAGGTTCCGGTGATCGCGACCGGATGGGGAGTGGGGCAGGGTGCATTGGCCGCATGGATGACGAACTCGCCGGCACCCACGGCAACCCCGTCCAGGGTCAAGACGTAGACCCGGACCACGGCTCCGGTCGTGGCGGTAACATCCGCGACCTTCCAGGTATCGGTGAAGGTCCCGTCTGATTCGGGGATACCCGTACCATTCTGGGTCCCGCCGTTGACGGTGCTGGTGCCGATCGTCACCTCGATGTGGACCAGCGCCTGGGTTGTGGTACTGACTCTGATCGTCTGGTTCTGCCCCGCGTTGACGCAGTCGAGCGCGATCTCCGCCGTAAACGGTGAGGTGGCAAACGCCTGCGTGGCTCCGCCGACCCCGATGAGAAGTCCCGCCGCCCCGCTGGCCGCGAGCAGTCGTCTAAATAGGTTCATTCCCTTCCTCCTCTACGTTCGCGCGACGGCGCCATGACACTCTCTCATGGCTGAGCACGAGTTGTAAAGGGGCCGGTTGGACTGTCGGTCGCGGAAGGGTGGTTAGGCTTTTGCTTTTGTGGGCCTGGCGGCCGGTTTCTTCGCGGGACTTGCCGTGGCGGTCTTGCCCGAGCCCTTAGGCGGGGCGGGCTTGCCCCCGCTTGGCGCGAGTTTCGCCAGCGCGCTCATCAGGCGAGCCTTGCGACGGGACGCATTGTTAGCGTGCAGGACGCCTTTCTCGGCCGCCTTGTCGAGCGCGCTGATGGCCCGGCGGACCTCTTCGCTCGTGAGGCTGGCTGCATCCGGCAGCGCCGGGCGCCGTGCGCGGGAGACCAGGGTCTTGACCGCCGAGCGCGTGGAGCGGTTCCGGTCGCGCTTCCTGATGGAGGCGCGGACGCGCTTCTTCGCTGATTGGGTATTCGCCATGCGAGCGGTGATTATAGCCGAGTGGGGGAGGGGAAATGAGGCGATAATGGCACCCGATGTCTAGCGAGCGGCGGCGCATCGCGTCGGCCGCGACGCTCATCCTGGTCGCCTACGGGCTCAGCCGCGTGCTGGGCGCCGTGCGCGAGCTGGTCATCGCCAACACCTTCGGCACCAGCCATCAGATCGACGACTACCGGGTCGCCTTCGGCGTGCCGGACCTGCTCTTCAATCTCCTCCTGGCCGGCGCCATCAGCTCGGCGTTCATCCCGGTCCTCTCCGAGCACCTGGCGAAGGGTGAGCACCAGCGGGCCCTGGAGATCGCCCAGCGGGTGCTCAACTCGGCGATCGTGATCCTGACCGTCGGCGCGGCGATCCTCTTCCTCGTCGCGCCCTTCTACGTCTCGCTGATCGCCTTCGGCTACAGCCCGCACGACCACGACGTCATCGTCGGCCTCACCCGGATCCTGCTGCTGCAGCCGATCTTCCTGGGTGCGGGCGGAATGGTGATTGGCATCCTGACCGCCTATCAACGCTTCTTCGCCCAGGCACTGGCACCACTTTTCTATAACGGCGCCATCATCGTGGCAGCGGCGTTCTTCGCGCCGCGCTACGGGGTCACCGCGCTCGCCATCGGCGTTGTGGCCGGCGCGATGCTCCACCTCGGCGTTCAGCTCCCGGCGCTCTGGCGGACCGGCTGGCGGCCAACCGCCGCCCTGGGCCTCGACGATCCGGGTGTCCGAAAAGTTGGCCGCCTGATGTTTCCCATCGCGCTCGGCCTCGCCGCGGCCCAGGTCAACGTCTTCGTCGACACCATCCTGGGGACGTCGCTGCCGCACGGCCGGGTCGCGGCGCTGCGCTACGCCGACACCATGGCACAGCTCCCGCTCGGCACCTTCT
>VBFF01000141.1 GCA_005889285.1 Chloroflexota bacterium | reverse complement strand
CCACAGGAACGGTAACGGGTCACGTGCAGGTCCGCGCCTGCGGCCGCGCCTACCGGCCGGAGCAGACCGGCTGCCCGGCGAGTCCCATGAGGGGCCCGGCGCTGACCTTTCAGTTGATCGATAGCTCGAGCGCCTCGACGACCACAACCGATTCGTCCGGCGCCTACCGGACCGATCTCAAGCCGGGCACCTACATCGTCCAGGTGATGGAGGGCTCAGTCAAACGCGATCTCGCCGGTCCCCGAACGGTCACGGTAGTCGCCGGCAAGACGCTAACGGCGGACTTCATCTACACCATTCAGTTGCTCTAGCGCACGCCGCCGGCGAGCACGTCTCTTAACATTCGTGGATGCAGCCGGCAGGAAAGCCGCGGGTCTTCAGCGGGATACAGCCGAGTGGCGGCCTCCACATTGGCAACTACCTCGGGGCGATCCGCAACTGGGTTCGCGACCAGGACAGGTACGACAACATCTTTTGCATCGTCGACCTCCACGCCATCACGCTGCCGCAGGACCCGGCGGCATTGCGGGAAAACACCCTCGATCTGGCCGCGATCTACCTGGCGAGCGGGATCAAACCGGACCAGGCGATGTTCATCCAGTCGCACGTGTCCGCGCATGCCGAGCTCGCCTGGATCTTTGAGTGTTTTACGCCGATTGGCTGGCTGGAACGCATGACACAGTTCAAGGACCGAACTGCGCGGCAAGGTCGCGAGCGGATCGGTGCGGGCGTCCTGACGTACCCGTCGTTGATGGCGGCGGACATCATGCTCTACGACGCGAAGTACGTACCGGTTGGGGAAGACCAGCGTCAGCACATCGAGTACACCCGAGACATCGGCCAGCGGCTCAACCAGCGCTACGGAAACATCCTTGTCATCCCGGAGGCGCTCATCCAGAAGGCCGGCGCCGAGATCAAGGGACTCGACGATCCCGAAAAGAAAATGAGCAAGAGCCTGGCGGCCGACGCGCCGGGTCACGCGATCTTCATGCTCGATCCGCCCGAGATGATTCGGAAGAAGCTGGCGCGAGCCCAGACCGATGCCGAGCCGGCGGTTCGCTTCCCGGCCGGCCCGGGCGTTCGCAACCTGCTCGAGATCTACCGCACCATCAAGCAGCTGGATTGGCCGGCCGTCGAGCGCGAGTTCGAAGGCAAACCGTACAGCGCGCTCAAGAGCGCCGTGGCCGACGCCGTGATCGACGTGCTGACGCCGATCCAGCAGCGCTATCGCGAGATCCGATCCGATGACGCCGCGCTGCTGCAGCAGCTACGCGGGGCCGCTGACCGTTTGACGCCGATCGCGAACGCGACCTTGACTCGCGTCCAGAAAGCGGTCGGGCTTCGCTAGCGTTACCAGTTCGAATAGGGACCGATCGACGCGGGATGAAAGGGCCCGCCCGCATCGTGAAGAAAGACGACGACGGGACGCTGCGGTAGGGGCAAGATGTACGCGACCCGTCCATCCGGAAACCGCTGCGCGAGCTTCGCGAGCAGGAAACTGTCCTTGGCGTCGACCACGACGGCGATCGGCACGCCGGCCGGCAGATCCCCCACGCGGCGGTAGTCCAAAAACGTCCAGGCGACATGCCCCTCGGTCATGTATTGAATCGGGGTGGCGCGGAATGGATCCGGATTCACCTTGCCGTTCCTGGTGTAGGTGATGCCGACGTACAGCTGGCGACCGTACCAGTCACTGGCATCGATGAATCGCCCGACATCGACCCGGTCACCCATGTATTCGAGATAGAGATTGGGCAACGTCGGGTAGACGGCAAAGTAGAACGTGGCCGTCCAGGCGAGGCTGACCACCCAGACCGCGGTCGCGGCCAGCGCAGCGCGCCGCGGCCACAGCTTCTGGAGGACGGCGTCGAGGCCAACCGCCGCGAGCAGGAATGCCGCCGGTACCAACCCGCTGCCACGCAGCATGTGCGGAGTGCGGTCCGACAGCGCCACGACCAGCGTGAACACCCCCAGCCAGATCAGCAGGAGGGCGTAACGGCTCTCGCGCCATCGCCTGAAGGCGACGACGATCCCGGCAAGGAAGGCGAGCCCTACCAACGGGTCGAACAGCGGCAAGTGCGGGACGTTGTACTGGCGCTCGGCGTCGCCCCAGAGGTTGAACGCCGCGAGCGCGCGCAAGGTGTGATCGGCGACCCGGCCGGGAATGCCCAGGACGGGCCCGCCGCCGAGCACGGAAACGCCGGCGGCTCGATTGAGCACCTGCGGGTCGAGCAGCGTGGCGATCCCGAGCGGGACCATCACCACCGTCGCGGTGAGCGCGAAGAGCGCCCACGATAGCCGGCTTCCCGGCAGCTCACGTCCGGCGCGAATTCTCAGGACGATCACGCCGGCGAGCACCAGCACGACCAGCCGGTAACTCGTGTAGGTGTAAGCGCCAAGGCCGATCACCGCCCCGGCGAGTCCCCAGCGCCAGGCCGAACCGCGCTGGACGGCCCACCAGAGGAGAAGAAAGGCGAGGTCGAGAAAGAGCGGCACGAGGACCGTGCGATAGCCGAGCCGGCTGTAGTGGACAGCCCAGAACGAAACCGCCAGCAGCGCCGTGCTGATCAGGCCGACGCGGCGCCCAAAGAGGCGGCTGCCCAGCAGATAGTGAACGGGCAGCGTCACCAGTCCGATGACCACCGTCGTCAGGTAGAGGGCGATTGGTTTGCCCCCCACAAGGGCGACACTCACGGCGTCGAGCCAACTGATCATGCCCTCGATGCCGTTACCGGTTCCCCGCGCGTAGATCACCTGCAGGCCGTGGTGCGGCAGCCGCAGCGCGTCGATCCCGTTGGCGGCAACGTCGGCGTAGAGACCCGGAGGGAACGTGTCGAGCCGAAGCGTCCGGAGGATGGCCGCGACAACCAGCACCCCCAGAACGCCGATCGATGCCTGCTGTTGCCAGACCGCGGCCCTGAACCGGGCTACGCCGTGCCCTCCGAGACCTTCTCCGTCACCTGGTACTCGAGATACATGCCGAGCATCAGGCGAGTCTGCGCCTCGAGCGCCGGCAGGACGCTGAACAGCAGTCCCACGATCGGATAGAGGCCAAGCTGCACGTAGGCCCAGATCTGATGCGGCACCCCCCAGCCCCGCGGCATCGGGGGATTGATGCGGCGTTCAACGAGGATCAGCGCGGCGATGTTGAGGAAAGCGATGTTGATGAGGATAAACGCGTAGAGGCCCAGCCGGTCGGCCGCCAGGGTCAGGTTCCAGTCCTCGGACAGCAGCCGGGGCAGGGCGGCCCCAAACAACAGCAACAGCGGTAGGGTGGCCCAGGTCAGGTGGTTGAAGATCATGTAGCCGTAGCGGCGGGCGCGCAGCCAGAGGGAGATCTCGGGATGACGCAGGAGCCGAACCGTCGCGTAGGGGACGTCGCTGACACCCCAGGCCCAGCGCTTGATCTGGTTGTACTGGTTGGCGTGCGTCTTGACCCGCTCCCACGGCATTCCCCGATCCGAGGCCTCCGGCGCATCGCCGTAGATGGGCAGAAAAACGGGGACCATCTGGAGCCGCCCGTGGGTCGCGAAGAACGACTTCCAATAGAAGCGGGAGTCCTCGGGGATAACGTCGTCGTCCCAGTAGTCGGCCTTGATGACGAGGTCGAGCGACATCGAGTAGCTGCTGAACGCGACCAGCCGGTCCGGGCGGGAGGAGAGGAACATCTGCCACTGGGTGCAGGCGCTGGCCATGATGCGCACCGCGAACGGTACCCGCCACAGGTTGTTGTGGAACATCGGGATGGGCTGGAACAGGCACTCGAGCCGCTTCGGATCCTGGACGAATTGATACGTCACGTAGGCGAAGTACTGGCGGTGGACCCGGAAGTCCGAGTCCAGGTCGGTGATGATCACGTCCTTCGGGTTAAGTCCCATCGTGTCCAGCTCGCGCCGGAGGACCGGTCCCCCGTAAGCCATCGCCGCCGACTTTCCCACCACGATGCCCGGCAGCAGCGGGTCTTTGATGTGCAGGAAGGCGCGCAAGCGGCCGCCAAACTCCTGCTGGAGCCGGTGGACGTTCTCCCAACCCGGCCGGTCGCTCTCCCGGGTGATGATCGCCACCACCTTGTTCTCGGCCGGGTAGTCGGCGTCCGCGATCGCCCGCACGGTCTCGCGCAGGATCGCGTAGGGCTCGGTGTAGGTCGGGATGAGCACGGCATGCACGATGCGGCGAGGATCAGGCGTGGCCGGCGAGACCGCCAGCGCCAGGCAGCGCTGCCACCAGTCCTGCAGCATGGCCGCCTTCATCTTTCGGTAGGTGCTGCGGATCCCGACGACGACCGTCGCGGTGCGCACGAACCAATAGATGTCGATCAGGAAGATCGCCACCGCAATGTAGGGGGCGAACAGGAAAGACGCGGCTACCGGGGCGATCAGGATGGTCCAGGTGAGCGCCCCGGGGGCCACTTCAAGAGCGCGCTGCACGCGCCGCTCGCCCTTGCTCAGGGATGCCCTTTTTGCCACCTCGTCTAACCCTAGTGGAACGCCGCAAGTGGCGTACCCCCCAGTTTGGCGTTATACTGGTGCGCGGGTTAGACAGGCCAACGCTCACGCCTGTCCGACGCTCTGCCGAAGGGGTGGCTAGCCGTCGGCCCACCTGTGAAAGCCAGGCCCAATCTTATGCGCCACAAGGAGCGCCATTGACCTTACGGTTACCGCCTGTTGTCGCGGGGTCCCCGTTCGCCCACCGGGCCCCGGACATTACCGCGGTTCGTCTGCTGGTCTGCGCCGCGCCGGAGAGCCAGGCCGAAACCCTGCTCGCCCACATCGGCCAGGAGGCCCTGACGGCTTTGCTGACCGAGGCCA
>VBFF01000140.1 GCA_005889285.1 Chloroflexota bacterium | reverse complement strand
CGCCGCGGCATCGAAATCGAACTCGAGCGCGACCGCCGCCGCGGCCAGGGCATTCGAGACGCTGTGATGGCCGGGCAGCCTGAGGTAGACATCGGCTTTGCCCCTCGGGGTGATCAGCGTGAAGTTGCTGCCCTCGAGGCCATGGAGGCGGATCCGCTCGGCGCGGACACCGGCGTCGCTCGACGCGCCGTACAGCGTGAAGCGGCGCGCCACCGCCGACATGGCGCGTACCCGCGGGTCGTCGGCATTGAGGATCGCCAGGCCGCCGGGCGCGAGCCCTTCCACCAGCTCCCGCTTGGCGGCGGCGACCGCCTCGATCGAGCCCAGGAAGCCGACGTGCGCGAGGCCGACGTTGAGGACCACGCCGATACTGGGCGGAGCGACCTGGGTCAGCTCGCGGATCTCGCCGGCGCGCGACATCGCGTACTCGACGACCAGGGCGCGGTCGCGCGGGTCCATTTCGAAGATCGTCATCGGAATGCCGGTGTAGGTATTGAGGTTGCCTTCGCTCTTGTGCACCCGGAGCCGGCGCCCGAGCAGGTGCGCAATCAGGTCTTTGGTCGTCGTCTTGCCGGCACTGCCGGTGACGGCGATGATGGGATGTGGCTGGCGGGCGAGCCGGTCGGCCGTGATGTCGAAGAGCGCCTGGCGGGTGTCCTCGACCTGGATCACGGCCACGCCGTCGACGCCCTGGGGCGGCCGCTCGCAAAGGATGCCGGCCGCACCCCGCTCGATCGCCTGCGGGATGAAAACGTGCCCATCGTGCTGCTCGCCGCGCAGAGCGACAAACAGGCCACCCGCTTTCACCTCGCGTGAATCGGTAAAGAGCCGGAGGAACGTCATGTCGTGCGGGCCGCTGAGCAACCGGCCGCGTGTCGCGTCCACGACTTCCTTCACGGACATGCCCACAGCATCACTATTCTCGCTGTCGCTCTCATCCTCGCCTCACGGCGCGATCTGCCACTGCGTGATCAGGGCGCTGGCGACCGTTTTCCAGATCGGCGCGGCGACGTAGGCCCCCTCGAAAAGGACCTTGGGCTTGCGCGTGATCACCATCATGATGAACTGCGGGTGATCGACCGGCACGAAGCCGACAAAGGAGCCGATGGTCGCGTCCGGCAGGTATTTCCCGTTCTCGGGGATGCTCGCGGTCCCGGTCTTGCCGGCGATCCGGTTCTTGAAGCCGTCGATCCGCGCGGCAAAACCGGAGCCGTGCTCGACCACGGCGACCATCATCTGTTGCATCTGCTGCGCGGTCTTCGCGCTGACGACCTGCCGCACGATCCGTGGCTGTACCGGGTGGCGGACCCCGTTGCCGTCGATCACCTGGTCCACCACGTGCGGCCAGACGAGATTGCCGCCGTTAGCCGCCACGTTGATGGCGGCCAGCATCTCGATCGGCGTGGTGTCGACCCCCTGGCCGAACGACGCCGTGGCGAGCTCGACCGGTTTCCACTTTGCGAGATCGCGCAGCGGCTCGGCCGTCTCCGCCGCGACGTCGACGCCCGTCGGGGCGCCGATGCCGAACTTTTGCAAGTACTGGTAGAAGGGGCCGGCGCCCTCCAGCTGCTGGGCCTTGATGGCGCCGACGTTGAGCGAGTTCTGCAGGACCTGCGTCATCGTGACGTTCCCGTGGGCCCGGTTGTCCCAGTTGCGGATCGCCACGCCACCGACGACGGCAACCCCCGTCTCGTTGAAGCGCGTCTCCGGCGTGATGGCGCGGTCGTCGAGCGCCCCGGACAGGGTCACAACCTTCATCACCGATCCGGGCTCATAGAGACTCGAGACGATCGGGTCGATGAACTGCGCCGTCGACGTCGTCGCAAACTGGTTCGCGTTGTAGCTGGGCACGTCTGCCCAGGCGACGATGCGACCGGTGGCGGGCTCCATGATGATCAGGGAGCCGCTCTCCGCCTGGTATTTCTGCACGCCATCGGCCAGCGCCCGCTCGGCGACCACCTGGATGGTGCTATCGAGCGACAGCTGCAGCGTCATCCCGTTGACCGGGTCGCGGCGCTGGCGGTCGCTCAGCACGATCGGCCGGTTCGCCAGGTCGCGAACGGTCGCCTCGAATCCCGCCTGGCCCGCGAGTGTCTTGTTGTAATAGCCTTCGACGCCGTAGTTGCCTTGCCCCGCGTCGTTCGCGAAGCCCAGCAGGTTGGCGGCGAGGGTGGTTCCCGGGACGCCACCATCGACATAGGACCGCTGGGTCTCGGCCACCTTGCCGATTCCGGGGAGGCGCATCGCATCCAGCTGCTGCGCGACCGAGGACGGAACCCGGCGCGCCAGGTAGACGAACTGGCGCGTCGTGGCGAGCTTGGCCTGGATGTCGGCGGCGCTGAGCTGGAGCAGCGGCGCCAGCCTGGTGGATACCTCAGTACGCTCGGCCGCGGACAGCAGGTCGGGCGACGCAAAGATCGAAAAGACGGGGGTGTTCGTCACCAGCAGCGCGCCGTTGCGGTCGAGGATGTTGCCGCGCACGGCGGGCAGCGTGATCGTGTCGTCGTGGTAGGCGGCCGCCAGTCGAGCCATGTCCGAATGGCGCCAGACTTGCCAGTACGCCAGCCGGCCTAACAGGACCAGGTAGGCGGCCAGCACCAGCGCCATCAATGTAAGGATGCGGCTGCGCGGCTCGAGTTCCTGGGTACCCCTCACGGTCGCCGTCCGGTTAGTGGGCTGGCTCGGAATTCAGAGGGCGGCCGGTCACGGCGCCGAGCACCGCCAGCACGCCGTCCCAGACGCCGGAACGGCCCGGGTTGGCGGGCCTCGGCCCGAGCGCGATCGGCGCGCCGGTCGCGTGAATGTACTGCCACCGGCTGGGATGGGTGAGACCGAGCTGCTGCGCGGCGGTGGCGACGCGATTGGCGGCGCGGTCGCCGGCGAGCTGGGCCAGGAGCTGGTCGTGCTCGGCGCTGAGGCGCGCCTGTTCCTGCTTCAGCGTCGCGATCTGGTAGCTCGCCTGGGTGGCGGCGGCCGATTGGGCGACCAGCAGCAGCGCGGCCGCGATCAACGAGACCGCGCCCACCAGTGGTGAGATGGAGGGCCGGCCGCGACTCCGGCGCGCGCGCGAAGGGGGAAACGCGCGCGCCGGAGGGGTCGGATCGGGCCGGCGGGGCCGCAACACTAGTAGATGCCCAGGAGGGAGGGGTTCCACCATGCGGCCGCTCAGGTATTGACTTGTGGAATGACATGGACGGGGTTCATAACTTCTCCGCGATTCTCAATTTCGCCGACCGGGCGCGGGGGTTTTCCTGCACCTCGGCTTCCGAGGGGGTGATCGGTTTGCGCGTCACGACGCGCACCGAACGACGGTGCCCGCAAATGCAAACGGGCGCTTGGGGCGGACAAATACAGTCTGTTGCTTCGACGTTGAATAGGTTCTTTGCAATCTTGTCCTCGAGGGAGTGGAAAGAGACGACCCCTACGCGCCCACCGCTTGCAAGCACTTCAATAGCAGCCTTCAACCCTTTTTCGATCGCGTCCAGCTCGCGGTTGACCGCGATGCGGAATGCCTGGAAGGTGCGGGTCGCGACGTGAATGTCACGCGGCCAGGCAGCTCGCGGGATCGCCCCGGCCACGACGTCGACCAGGTCCTTCGTCGTCTTGAACGGCGCCCGGCGCCGCCGCTCGACGATGCGCTGCGCGATCCGTGACCCCCACCGCTCCTGGCCATAGTCCCGGAGGATGCGCCGCAGCTCGCTCTCCGACTCGCGGTTGAGCAGATCGGCGGCGGTCCATGGTTCGCTACGATCCAGTCGCATGTCGAGTGGTCCGTCCGTCTGGAAGCTGAAGCCGCGATCCGGATCATCCAGCTGCACCGACGAAAGACCGAGGTCGAAGACGATGCCGTTTGGTGGGCGGCCGATCCGCTCGGCCGCCCGGTCGAGCTGCGCGAAGTTGGTGTGCTCCAGCATCACGGTGAGGTCAAAAGGCACCGGCTCCTGGGCGAATCGCTCGAGGGCGGAGGCGTCACGATCGATGCCGAGCAGGACGCCGCCCGGCCGCAGGCGCTCCATCAGCGCCCGCGCATATCCCCCACCCCCCAGCGTGGCGTCGACGAACGCCTGCCCGGGGGCTGGTTGAAGGCTCGTTATGACTTCTTGTAAAAGTACGGGTCGGTGTCCGGCCGAGCCGGACGGTCGATCGAGTCGAGGGCGGCCGCGACGGTCACGTGCGCGGGGCACGTCGCC
>VBFF01000121.1 GCA_005889285.1 Chloroflexota bacterium | reverse complement strand
GGTCGGCGTCACCACGACCAGGTCTTTGCCTGCCAGGGCCAGGCCGGTCGCCTGCGCCTGGTGGGTGTAGAGGCGGGTGATCCCCCGAGCGGCAAGCGCCTGGCCCAGGCGCATATCGAGCGAATCGGGAAAACCGGCGTAGCGGGCCTGGCGGGCCGGCAGGGTGTGGTCGAGCGTCAGATGGCGGCGGAACTCATCCTGAACGAGAAGTCGATCCAGCACCATCTCGACCGACATGCCTGAGCATCTTAGCGAACATATGTTCGCCGCGCAAGTCCAGGGTGTTGCTTAGCTTCGGTCAGGTGGGCTCAGGGACCCAACAGGTCCCTGAGCCCGATTGCGTTAGCGCGTGCCGACCGCGGCCGGAATCTCCGTATAGAGGACCTCGAAGGCCTCGACCTTCGGAGCCCGCGGGCCCACCTTGCCGGCGATATCCTTGCGGATCCCCGCCACGGCAGCTTCGCTGTTCTGGAGATCCTTCTCCGTGTCCCAGATCGTGCCCGAAAAACTCTTGCCGGCCTTGCGGTCGACCAAGAGAATGGCGGCTCGTGCGCCCGGCTGCTTCTGGACGGTCGGCACGGCCTTGGCCTTGTAGTCGGAGATGGCCTCGTTAACTCTCGCCGGATCTCCTTCGATGGTTGTGACGCGAGCCCAGGTTCCCGATTTCGCCGGCTTGAAGCGCTCCTGGACGGCGACCTCGCACTCGTTTTCCTCGGTGATGTTGCGACCCGCCGGCTGCATGACCTTGTCGGCCTCCGGACGAACCTTTGCCCGAGCCGCCTTCATATCCTGTTCGGTCTCCCAGTAGGCAACGCTCAGACCGTCACCGGTCTTCCGATTCCCCATGAGCGACACCCCCGCGAAGCCTTTCTGGCTTTTGATAAGGGGCAGGATGTTCTGCGTCCATAGCTTGAGGTCCTCATCGGTTCTGGCGGGATCGCCCTTCATGCGAATTACGCGTCCGTGCATGCTTGGCACCTCCTCAAAGGCGAATACGATCTCCCGGAGTAGCCGGGTAGACTGAACGACTTTACGCCTTCAAAACGCCCGTGGCTCAGCCTCAGCCGTGCGGTCGTTTACTCGTGCAGCCTGAAGTATTTGAAGCCTTCCGCGACGGGAAAGTCCTGGCCCTTCGCCATATCGGCGGCCCGCTCGCGGATCGTTTGCTCGAGCTCGGACCACTCGCCAACCTGACTCTTGTGCTCGCGCAAGGCCTCGATCTTGAGATCGATCGTGTCGCTGATGTCCACCCAGGCATCGGGCTCGTTCGAACCCGTCAGGTAAATCTCTCTGACCTGGTGTGGCTCGAGCCCCTCGTCAAGCAGCTCGGGAAACACCAACCGCGTGTCGGATCCCGGGATGATCGCGTCCAGGGTAGCGTCGCCGGCCGCCCGATGGTCAGGGTGATTGATGTAGCGCTGCCCGGTCCAGCGACGCGTGGGATCCGGAGCCATGACGACGTCCGGCTTGGTCCGGCGGATCCAGCGCGTGATCTGGCGCCGGAGATCGAGCGTGGGCTGAAGCGAGCCGTCGTCGTAGCCGAGAAAAAAGACGTCCTTCACGCCGAGCTTCATCGCCGCCGCCCGCTGCTCCGCATGGCGGATCTGGGCCAGGCGCTCCGCGGTCATCGCCGGGTCGCTGCTCCCACGATTGCCGTCGGTGAGGATGAGATAGGTAACCTGCCGGCCCTCTTTCGCCCACCGCGCCACGGTGCCCGCGGCGCCGAACTCGGCATCGTCGGGATGTGCCATCACCACCAGCACGCGATTAAGACCGTTCGGGGTGTCTGGCATCAGGCGGGCGTCGGGATCGCCGTGGAGACTTCGTAGTCGACGAAATCTTTGAAGTGGGCGCCCTCACCGCAGACCGGGCACTTCGGATCCCGCTTCAGCCGCAGCGTCCGAAACTCATCCGTCAGGGCATCGATCATCAGCAGCCGGCCGACCAGCGGCTCGCCAATGCCGAGCAGCATCTTGACGGCCTCGTTGGCTTCGAACAAACCGACGATGCCCGGGAGAATTCCCAGCGTTCCGGCCTCATCGCAGCTCGGCGCCAGCTCGGGCGGCGGTGGCTCCGGAAAGACGCAGCGATAGCAAGGTCCTACGAAGGGCTGGAAGACACTCACCTGGCCGTCGAAGCGGAAGATGCTGCCGTGAATCACGGTTTTCTTCAACAGCACGCTCGCGTCGTTCACCAGGTAGCGCGTCGGGAAGTTGTCGCTGCCGTCGACGATCAAGTCGTAGTCCTTGAAGAGCTCGATGATGTTTTCGCGCGTCAGCCGCTGCTGATAGGGGACGACCTTGACGTCGGGGTTGAGGTCCTCGAGCGTCTGCTTGGCCGAGTCGACCTTCGGTTGACCGATCCGCTTGCTGTTGTGCAGGATCTGGCGCTGCAGGTTGCTCTCGTCGACGGTGTCCGAGTCGACGATGCCGATTGTGCCCACACCGGCGGCGGCCAGGTAGTAGGCGGCGGGCGACCCCAGTCCTCCAGCACCGATGATCAGCACCTTGGAGTCGAGCAGCTTGAGCTGCCCCTCCTTTCCCACCTCGGGGATCAGCACATGGCGGCTGTATCGCTTCTGCTGGGCTGGCGTCAACTCGCGCGGAACGACAAAGTTCAAGCCGGCGTCCTTCCAGGCGCCGAAGCCGCCTTTGAGCGAGGCAACGTCTTTGTACCCCATCTGCTGGAGCGTCTCGGCCGCGAACGCGGACCGGCTCCCTCCCGCGCAGTAGGCGACGACTGGCGTTTCGCTGTCGGGTACGTACTGCTCGACCCGTGACTCGAGGTAGCCGCGGGGAATATGGATGGCGCCCGGAATGATGCCCTGCTCTACCTCGTCTTGCTCCCGAATGTCGATGACGACCGGCTTGCCGGACCCGTTGCGCGAGGCGTCCAGTTGCCGCACGTCGACTTCACGGATCCGTGATTTGACGGCTTTGAGCATGTCGCGATAACTGGCCATGTTGCTCTTAAGTCTACCCGCGCTTGCCCCAATTCATTCCGTGCTATTCCCTGCCCCGCTTGCGGGGGAGGGCAGGGTGGGGCCCTAGATCGTGGTGGGCGTGCGGGCCTTTTCCAGCCGGGCGACGATCGCATTGGTCACCTGGGTGGTCCCCACCGCGGAGGGATCGTTGCGCTCCGCCTTCATGTCGTAGGTGACGTCGCGGCCTTCCCGGATGGTCTCCGCGATGGCCCCCTCCAGCATGTTGGCGGCATAGGTCTCGCCCAGGTGGTGCAGCATCATCACCCCGGACAGCATCATCGCCATCGGATTGATCCTGTTGGTGCCGGCGTACTTCGGGGCGCTCCCGTGCGTCGCCTCGAAGAGCGCGATCTCGTCCCCCAGGTTGGCGCCGGGCGCTAGGCCGAGCCCGCCCACCAGTCCGGCCGCCAGGTCAGAAAGGATGTCGCCGTAGAGGTTGGGCATGACGATCACGTCGTATTCCTTCGGGTTCTGCACCAGCTGCATCGACATGTTGTCGACGATCCGGTCATTGAACTGGATATCCGGGTGCTCTTTGGCGATCTCCTGGGCCACTTGCAGGAAGAGGCCGTCGGTGAACTTCATGATGTTGGCCTTGTGCACGGCGGTCACCTTTCGCCGTCCATGGCTGCGGGCGTAATTGAACGCAAAGTTCACGATCCGCGCGCTCGCTGTCACCGAAATGGGTTTGATGCTGAGCCCCGAGTCGAGCCGGATCGGCTTGCCGGTGGCGGCGCTGATCTCCTTGATCATCTGCTCGGTTTCCGGTTTGCCCTCCTGGAACTCGATCCCGGCATAGATGTCCTCGGTGTTCTCGCGCACGATGATCAGGTCGATGTTGTCGTAGCGGGAGCGAACACCTGGGTAGCTCTTGCAGGGGCGGACGAGCGCGTAGAGGTCGAGCTCCTTGCGCAGCGCGACGTTCACCGATCGGATTCCCTTCCCGATCGGAGTCGTCAGCGGCCCCTTGATCGCGACCTTGTTGCGCCGGACCGACTCGAGTACGTGCTCCGGCATCGGCGTGCCGTACTTCTCCATCACGCCCAGGCCCGCGTTCTGCACGTCCCAATCGAACTGGACGCCGGTCGCTTCCAGGACGCGCCGGGTGGCTTCGCTGACTTCCGGACCGACCCCATCGCCTGGGATCAAGGTCACACGGTGCGGCGCCAAAACACGACCATCGTAGCAGCGGCCCATTGATATCCTTACTAATGTGGCGCAGGCCGGACTGCAGAGCAGCCCCTTTGAAACCCGGGCCCAGAGTCCCCTCGCGCAAGCCAACTATCGACTCTGGATCGAGCACGCGCGCGCCGAAAACCGCCGTGAGCTCGAGCGGCTGGTCGCGACCTTGCACGAGGACTGCGAGTACGAGGTGATCCCACTCGGGCGGCGCTGGCGTGGCAAAGACGAGGTTCGAGAGTTTTACCGTGGCCTGTGGCGCGGGATCCCGAACGTGAAGCTGACCCTGCTCAACCGCGTCGACGCCGACGACTGCATCGTCGAAGAGTCTGAGATCTTCGGTCGCATGGAGGGTCCACTCTTCGGCGTCGAGCCAAGCGGGCACGAGCTGCGCTATCGCGTGGTCATCTTCTTCCCGGTCAGGGACGGACGCTTCAGCGGCGAACGGGTCTATTTCGATCTTGCGGAGTTCGCGCGCCAGGTTCCGGCGGCGAGGGCCTTGCTCCAGGGATCGCCGGCCTGATGAAGGTCGGCGTTCCGAAGGAGGCCCTTGCCGGTGAGCGGCGCGTCGCCATCGTGCCGGAAACGGCCCGCGGCCTGGTCAAGGCCACCATCCAGGTCATGGTCGAAGCGGGCGCCGGCGAGCCGGCGTTCTTCAGTGACGCCGCCTACATCGACGCCGGCGCCAACGTGACCGACGCGCCGACCGCCTTCGCCGCCGACGCGGTCCTCAAAGTCCAGCCACCCACCGCCGACGAAGTTGGCCGGCTGCGCGAAGGAAGCGTGCTGATCAGCTTCCTGCAGCCCGCCACCAATGCCGACGTGATCGGCGCCCTGGCCAAACGCACTGGACCTGGTGCCTCGTATCAGCCGGGCGCAGAGCATGGATGCACTCTCCTCTCAGGCCGGCATCGCCGGCTACAAGGCGGTCCTCCTCGGCGCCAATCACCTCCCCAAGTTCTTTCCCCTGCTCATGACCGCGGCCGGAACCGTCGCCCCCGCCCGCGTATTGGTCATGGGCGCGGGCGTCGCCGGGCTGCAGGCGATCGCCACTGCCCGCCGCCTGGGCGCCGTGGTGGAAGCCTACGACGTCCGGCCGGCGGTCAAAGACGAGGTCAAGAGCCTGGGCGCCACCTTCATAGAACTTGCGCTCGAGGCGCAGGAGGGCGCAGGCGGGTACGCCCGCGAGCAGTCCGAGGATTTCCTTCGGCGGCAGCGCGAGTTGATCGGTGACCGGGTCGCCGCCTCCGACGTC
>VBFF01000031.1 GCA_005889285.1 Chloroflexota bacterium | reverse complement strand
CCGCGGGATGGCGAGGCACGACGACGTAGGAGTGCACGAAGTAGAAAGCCTCGCCCTCGACGCCTTCCAACACCGGGTGCGGCCGGACGTGTTCCAGGGTGTTCCAGCCGACGTGGGGGAGCTTTTCATGCGTCTTCAGCCGCTCCACCGTGCCCGGAAGCACGGCCAGGCAGGTGGCTCCGTCCTCCGCGCTCCGCTCGAAGAGCAGCTGCATCCCCAGGCAGATCCCGAGGAATGGGACTCCGTTGCGGATGGCGGTGATGACGGCCCCGTCGAGGCCGCGGTCGTGCAGGCTTGCCATCGCGGGCGCGGCTGCGCCCACGCCGGGAAAGATGATCGCGCGTGCGCGGGCCAGATCCTCGGGCGCCGCGGCGATGGTGGCTATCGCGTTGAGTCGCGCCAGGGCATTCTCCACGCTACGAAGGTTGCCGGCGCCGTAGTCGATCAGGGCGATCACTTCGTGCTTGCGCTCTGTCCGCGCAGGGATGGATCGGCGGCACAGGCCTGGCGGAGCGCGCGCGCCAGGGCTTTGAAGCTCGCCTCGGCCAGGTGGTGGTCGTCGCGCCCCGAGGCAACCACGTGCAGGGTCACGCCGGCGCGCAGGGCAAACGTCTCCAGAAAATGGGGGACCATCGTTGCCGGTAGCGAGCCGATCGTGACGCCGCGCATTGGCAGGTCGATGACCGCGTAGCCGCGGCCGCCGCAGTCGACGGCGACGGTCGCCCGGCTCTCATCGAGCGGCACGATGGCATCGCCGAAGCGGGCGATGCCGGATCGATCGCCCAGCGCTTCCGCCAGCGATTCGCCCAACACCAGGGCGACGTCCTCGACCGTGTGGTGCGCATCAACCTCCAGGTCGCCATGCGCCCGCACCTCCAGATCGAGGCGGGCATGCACGGCCAGCGCGCGCAGCAGGTGGTCGAGAAACGGCACGCCGGTGGCGACCTCGGCGGCGCCGCCCCCATCGAGGTTGAGCCGCACCGACACGTCGGTCTCCTTTGTCCGCCGCTGCCGGGATGCGGAACGCTCAGCCGGCATTCGGTCTCCGCTCGGAGAGCGCCTCTACGAGGCGGGCATTCTCGTCCGCGGTCCTCACGGTGATGCGAACGTATCCCGCCAGTGGCGAGCCGCTGGGAAACGTGCGTACCACGAGGCCACGGCGGAGGAGCCAGGACGCGGCACCCTCGCCGGCGCGGACCAGGAGGAAGTTCCCGGCTGAAGGGTGCACCTCGAGACCGATGCGCACAAGCTCGCCGTAGAGCGTTTCACGGCTCGCGACGATGCTCGACACACGCTGGACCATTCCGCGCTGGTCGCGCAGGGCATGCGTGCCCAGTGCTTCCGAGACGACACTGATGCTCCCGGGCGGCCGGACACGGCGGAGTGCGGCGCTGATCGGCGCCCCGGCGAGCGCGTAGCCGACGCGCACGCCCGCCAGCCCGAACGCCTTGCTCAGCGTGCGCACGAGCACCAGGTTGGGAAAACGCGCGATCAGCCCGGTGGCGGTGACGCCGGAAAACTCGAAGTAGGCCTCGTCGACCGCGACCACGCCGGGGGATCCTTCGGCCAGCTTCTCGATGAAGCCGACCGGCAGAAGCTCGCCGGTGGGGTTGTTGGGATTGCACAGCCAGGTGAGGCGGGCGTGGGCCGACGCTTTTAGGAACCGGTCCTGGTCGAGATCGAGGCCGGCCGCTGGGACGGCGTTGACGCGGCCGCCCGCCATCTCGCTGACGATCCGAAACATCGCGTAGGTGGGCCGCGACAGCACCACCGGATCGCCGGCCCCCACATAGGCTTTCGCCAGCATGTCGAGGATCTCGTCCGCTCCGGCACCGACCGTGATCGCGTCCGCCGGCGCCCAGGTGTAGGCCGCCAGCGCGTCGGTGAGCATGGAGTAACTCGTGTCTGGGTATTCGTTGAGCGCCAGCGGTCCAACGTCGCTCAGTGCTACGCCTGGCCAGGGCGACGTGTTGGTATCAAAGCGGACCACGTCGCCCTCCGGCACACCCGCCTCGCTCGCGATGCGCGCGCTGGGTGGCTCCCACTCGTACGGCTGCATCTGCAGGATCGCCCCACGCGGCCGAGGTCCGTCGAGCGGGGGGAAGGAGGCGGCGCCCGTCCGCCGGACGCGGACCGATTCTTTGTGGGCGGGCAGGTGCTCCGCCCCGGCGATGGCGTCGACGACGGGCTCGAGCCGGCGAAGGCCATCGCGGTCCAGCGACTGGCCTTGCATGGATCGCCCAAAGGCGTCGACGCCGAGCGCGCTGAAGGAGCGGCTCGCGCCGCCCGTCGGGAGCACGTGGTTGGCGCCGGTTGCGTAATCGCCTGCCGCGGCCGGGGCGTAGGGGCCGAGGAAGACCGATCCGGCGGCCGAGATGCGAGTCAGCCATCGGTCGGGCTCCGCGCAGGCGAGCGTCAGGTGCTCCGGGGCGAAGTCGTTCGCGAACGCAACCGCCGTCTCCATCTCGGTGGCGCTCAGGACCTGTACCTGGCCGGCGAGCACGCCGCCCACCAGGCCCCGGACGTCAGCGCCGACCGCCGGATCGGTGCTGACGAGGATGGCGCGCGCGTCGGGCGCGTGCTCGGCCTGGGCGCGCAGGTCGGCCGCCACCCAGGCCGCGGGCACCGATCCATCGGTCAGGATCAGGATTTCCGACGGACCGGCAGGCATATCAATGGCGACCTCGCCGAACACGGCCAGCTTGGCGGCAGTCACGTAGGCGTTGCCCGGTCCGAAGATCTTGTCGACCCGGCGCACGGACTCGGTGCCGTACGCCATGGCCGCGATCGCCTGCGCGCCCCCGACGGCGTGGATCTCGGTCACGCCCGCGAGCCCGGCGGCCGCGAGGACCGCAGGGGCAATCTGCCCATCGCGCTGCGGCGGAGAACACATGACGATCTCCTCGCAGCCGGCGAGGCGGGCCGGGATGGCGAGCATGAGGACGGACGACGGGTAAACCGTGCGCCCGCCGGGCACGTAGAGCCCGACCCGCCGCAACGCACGCCACTCTCGCCAGACACGCACGCCCCGCACCACGTCGACCGGCTCCTCGCGGAAGCGCTGCGCGCCGTGAACCGCCTCGATGTTCGCGGCCGCGACCTCGAGGGCGCCTCGCAATTCGAAATCGAGATTGTCCAGCGCCGCGCGCACGGCCTCGGTGGTGACGCCGGTTTGCTGGAGGCGCACGCCATCGAAGCGCTCGGTCAAGTCGAGCAATGCCGCGTCGCCGCGCTTTCGGACGTCGAGTAGCAGCGCCTGGGTCTGCACGCGCACCTCTTCGGGCACGGGCACGCGGGTCACCAGCGATCGGTAGGCGGCGGTGCCCGCTGCCGGGAGCGCGTCGACCGCGATCATGGGATGAGCTTCTCGATCGGCATCACGAGGATCGACGTCGCCCCTGCCGCCTTCAGGGGGCCGAGCAGCGCCCAGACCGCGTCCGTGTCCACGACGGCGTGGACAGCGATCATCGCCGGGTCGGCCAGCGGCATCACGGTCGGCGACTGCATGCCGGGGATCACATTCTTGATGAGGGGGAGCGCATCCGCGGGGGCGTTCATCATCACGTACTTCTTGCGGCGGGCAGCGATGACGCTGGCGAGCATCGTCTCGAGCTCACGCCGGCGCTTGGCCTTTTCCGGATTGAGCCGGGGATGACTGATCAGGTGCGCCTCGGATTCGAGGATCGTCTCGATGGGGCGCAGGCCGTTGACCGCGAGCGTGCTGCCGGTCGAGACCAGGTCAACGATCGCATCGGCCACGCCGAGCAGCGGCGTGATCTCCACCGCGCCACTGATCTCGATCAGCTCGACGGCAACATTCCGTTCCTTGAAGAACCGGGCGGTGGTCCGGGGATGCGAGGTGGCCACCGGCCGGCCCGCCAGGTCGCTCAGCTGCCGGAACGGTCGCTCATCGGGAACCGCCACCCGCAAGCGGCAGTGGCCAAAGCCGAGCGCCATGCTCTGGCTGACCGGGCTGCCCCGCTCCTCGACAAGATTGGATCCCGTGATGCCGAGATCGACGACCCCGTCCGCGGTGTACTCGGGGATGTCCTCGGCTCGCACAAAGAGCAGGTCGAGAGGGTAGTTCTCGCAGGGCGCGAACAGTCGCCGGTCGTCCGCCTCGAACCGGTAGCCGGCCTCGCGAAGCAGGGCGATCGCCGGTTCCGCAAGGCGACCTTTGTTGGGGATCGCGAGGCGCAGCCGTCCGTCGGTGAGCCCGGGACGGCCCTTCATTTCGAGCCTGCCTTGCGCCGGTCGAGGAGGAGCCGGTAGCCGCCGGTTCCGAAGCGCCGCCAGGAATTGATACGCGTGATGGTCGCCGTGCTGGCGCCCGTGCGCTCCGCGATGTCGGCGTAGTGGACCCCCTGGTCGAGAAGCTTGGCAACCTCCCAGCGGTGCGCCAGGGTGTGAAGCTCCGGGATCGTGCAGAGATCCCGAAAGAACCGCTCGGCCTCCTGGGGTGACTTCAACCCGGCGATCGTCCGGAAAAGATCGGTGGTCGCCGGGGTGGTCCAGCTCGGCGCGGCGACGCTCGATTTCGCTCGAGGTGGCGGGGTTCGGAGTCGCCGCTTTAGCATGTTAATATGCTAACAGGATGACAGGACCTCCGGTGCCGGGCGTGCGCTTCCGGTGCTGATCATCCCGGCGATCGACCTGCTCGGCGGGAACGCGGTTCGGCTGGAGCAGGGCGATTTCGCCCGCGTGACCGACTTCGGTTCCGACCCGACCGCGCTCGCGCTGGGGTTCGCCGAAGCTGGTGCTCCCTGGCTGCACGTGGTCGATCTCGACGGCGCCCGTCTCGGCCACTGGTGCCACCTCGACGTCATCGGCGAGATCGCGGCCGCGGCCGGGGTGCCGGTGCAGGCAGGCGGCGGCGCTCGCGACCTGGCGCAGGTCGAGGCCGCCCTGGAGCGGGGCGCGGCCCGCGTGATCGTCGGCACCGCGGCGACCGAATCGCCGGCGGCCGCGGCCTCATGGACGGCCCGCTTTGGTGCCCGCCTGGTCTTCAGCCTGGACACTCGTGGTCGACGCGTGCTCACCCGGGGGTGGCGCGGGGAGTCGTCTCAGGATCCTGGCGCCCTGGCCGCGACGCTCAGGGATGCCGGGGCGCGGCGCTTCATCCATACCGACACCGCCCGCGATGGCACCCTCGGCGGGCCCGACCTCTCGAGCCTGTCGGTCCTCCTTCCCCTTGGCGTTCCGGTCCTCGTTGCCGGCGGTGTGGCGAGCTACGCCGACCTCGAGGCGATCCGCGATGCCGGCGCCGAGGGCGCGATCGTGGGGCGGGCCTTGCTCGAGGGGAAGATCGAGCTCGGCGCTGCGCTCAGGTTATGAGGCCGGGCTAGGGCCGCAAGGGCTCTCCCGGGAAGGGCACGCCCATCACCGACAGCTTCGAATTGACTCCAGCATCCGTCAGCGACAGGTTCGTCATGTAGAGGGCACGCTCGTGAAAGACGAGGCTGGCGGGGAAGTCCAGATCGTGCTGACCGACGCCGTCGTAGCGTGCGATCAGCCGGCCCTCGGGCGATAACACCTGAAGCTCGCCAGGCAGGCCGGGCGCCGGGTGCTGCGCCGAGTTTGCGGTCACGTAGAGGTTTCCCCGGACATCGAACATGATGCCGTCGGCGCCGTGCAGGGCTTCGGTCGTCCCTTGGCTGGCGTCGATCGCCTCACCGGACGCAAACAGCTGGAGGCTTCCCGCCGTGCCGTCCTCGAGCACCGGGATCCGGTAGATCTTCGCGTCTGCGGTGGTGGCCACGTAGAGGAACGCCTGGTTGCGGTCAAAGGCGACTCCGTTGGCGCCGAAGGGCGGGCCGGTACCGGGCTGCGGGGTCAGCCGTGGATCCTGCTTCCAGACGCTGGTCGTTCCGTCGGGTGCGACTTTGAAGATGACGCCCTGAAAGGAATCAGAGATATAGATGTTGCGGTGCCGGTCCTGGGTCAGTCCGTTGGGTGCCTGAAACCCGGTCGCGACCACGCGGACCGCGTGGCTGCCGGGGTCGACGAGCAGCAAGCGGCCATTGCCGGGCGCGCCGTTCGCGAAGTCGAGCACGTAGAGACCCTGGCCTGGTTCGAACAGCTCGCCCAGCAGCGACGCGACCCCGGCCGAACCGGCCGGCACGGGGATGACGTCGACCAGGAGGCCGGAACGATTGACCACGCAGATGTTGGCGACCGGCTGGAACGCGAAGGAGGCGGCGTAGAGATTGCCGGTTGGGTCGACCGCGATCCCCTCCGGGTTATGGCAGCTCGCCGCCAAGGGCGGCCCGAAGTTCTGCACGACCCCAACCTCCGTTGGCGAGGCCGCCGACGCGGGAACGGCAAGCCCAATGGTGATCGCAGCAGCGGCGAGCAACGTCAGTCGGTGCATAGTCCTTCCCTCCAGGATCGATTGAAGCGGTCGGCACGCCTCGATGTCATTTTCCCCACGACCGCAGAGGCCGTCAACTTAGCTAGATGTTGGCAGGATCATGTACCTGATTTCGAATATCGTGCCTTGACCAGGCGGTATCCGCTTTCCGAGAGCTTGCCCAAGCCCTGACGCATCGTCCATCGCAACCGAAAACCGCTCTCGCCGACCTCGGGCATAACCTTCAATCGAAAGTTGGGTTGTCGCTCGAATTGTTGGACTCGACTTCCAACCATGCGACGCCATCCAGTCCTGATACCAGCGATAGATCGACTGGTTGGGCGCATTTACTCGCAAGACCGCACCGGCGAAGGCTGCATTTACCACCCCGTCAACGGCATTCTTGTCCTCGCCTCCGCCGAATGGAAGAAGGACCTGAGCGCCAGGGTAGTAGAGCTGGGCCTCGGCGTGAGCCTTCACCTGCCGGTAACTCAAAGGCCCGCTGGGTATCCCAGCCGGACCGCACCCGCCAAAGATGCTGCACCGATTGGCCACCCCCATGGCAAGCGCAAGAACCGCGAGCGCGACGGCGGCGCCGGCCACAAATTTGTGTCGTCTCGCCAAGGTAAGCACGCCGTTCACCCGTGTATCGACGAATTCGCTAGTTTCCTACCCATTGACTTGATAGCTTGCGTCCGCGCCCGGGGCACTCAACTGAAGCTATTAGGACCGGTAGCAACCAGGATCGGTGAATTCGATTCCCGGGGGTGCACCTTCTGAACCCTCTAACTGCTACCCCTCCGACCTAGACACTCGCCGACTCGGGTGTTATACCTTCCTTGGCAGGCGGATCGGCTAGTCAGACGGAGGTGCGTATGAGGCGCAGGGTTGCGGTCACCATCAATGGCACCAAGCACGAGCACGAGGTCGAGCCTCGATTGCTGCTGGTGCACTACATCCGCGATGTAGCGGGGCTCACGGGGACGCACGTGGGTTGCGACACCAGCAATTGCGGGGCGTGCACCGTCGAGCTCGACGGCCACAGCGTGAAGTCCTGCACGATGTTCGCGGTGCAGGCGGACGGGACCCAGATCACGACCATCGAGGGCCTCGCCCAGGGAACAGCGCTGCATCCCCTGCAGCAAGCCTTCTGGGACGAGCATGGCCTCCAGTGCGGCTTCTGCACGCCCGGCATGATCATGGCGGCCAAGCAACTGCTCGAGCGCAACCCCAACCCGACGGAACAAGAGATCCGCGTGGGGCTCGAGGGCAACCTCTGCCGCTGCACCGGCTACCACAACATCGTCAAGTCGATCCAGGCGGCGGCCAAGGTGATGGCGCCTGGTGCCGAGCGCAAAGCGCCGGCGTCGGTCTCCTAGAGAAGAGGGAGGAAGTTCACATGGCGATATCCCAAATGGTCGGCGCCTCCATCAAGCGGCGCGAAGACCCGCGGCTGGTCACCGGGACCGGCAGCTACGTCGACGACCTACCACAGACGGCCCTCGTCTACATGCACGTGGTCCGATCGAGCGAGGCCCACGCGCGCATTCTCGGCATCGAGACGAGCCGGGCAAAGGAAGCCGACGGCGTCCTCGCGATCCTGACGGGCAAAGACCTCAAGCCGGAATTCGGCGCACCGCTGCCGGTGACGGTCTGCTTCGTCCCCGACAAGAAATATCCCAACCACTATCCGATCGCGATCGACAAGGTTCACTACGTGGGCGAGCCGGTGGCGATCGTTCTGGCCTCGAGTCGGGCCGCGGCCGAGGACGCCGGTGAACGGATCGAGGTCAAGTACCAGTCCCTGCCGGCGGTAGTCGACATCGAGAAGGCCATCGCGGCGGGGGCCCCGGTCCTGCACGAGGAGCTCGGTAGCAACCTCTCGTACGACGTGAAGTTCGCCGCCGGTGACATCGAGGCCGCCTTCAAGGAGGCCGACATCACCATCAAGCAGCGCCTGATCCAGCAACGCCTGATCCCGATCGCGATCGAGCCGCGTGGTGTGTTGGCGGATTACAAGACGTTTGCCAACAAGCTGACCGTGTGGTCTTCGACGCAGATTCCCCATTTCGTCAAGGTCTGGCTGGCCGTCATCCTGGGCATCTCGGAAAGCAACGTCCGGGTGGTGGCCCCGGAGGTCGGTGGCGGCTTCGGGTCGAAGATCCGCGTCTACCCGGAGGAGATTCTCACTGCCCTCGCCTCGCGGCGGTTGGGCCGGCCGGTCAAGTGGATCGAAGACCGCAACGAAAACGTCAAGGCAACCCACCACGGACGGGACCAGATCTGGGATGTCGAGATTGCGGCCAAGAAGGACGGCACGGTGCTGGGCATCCGGCCTACACAATGGCTCAACCTCGGTGGCTACTGCAGCCAGTTCGGCACCTTCCAGGTGCTCGGCATGCTGGTCGCGCAAGGCGCCTACAAGATGAAGGCGTTCGATGGACGGGCGGTTGGCGTCTTCACGAACACCACGCCGACCGACGCCTACCGCGGCGCCGGGCGGCCCGAGGCGACCTATCTGATCGAACGCGTGATGGACCTGGTGGCGCGCGAGACTGGGATCGACCCGGTCGAGGTCCGGCGAAAGAACTTCGTTCGGGCCGAGGACCAGCCTTTCACGACGCTACTGGGGCTGACCTACGACTCCGGCGACTACACCATCACGCTGGACAAGGCGCTGGCGATGGTCGACTACAAAGCGCTGCGGCGGGAGCAGGCGGAGAAGCGCAAACAAGGCAAGTACATGGGCATCGGCCTCTGCACCTACATCGAGATCTGCGGCCTGGGACCGGCGGCGCCCACGCAGGCCGCGACCGGCGTCTCGCTCTGGGGGATGTCGGTGGTCAACGTTCATTTCACCGGCAAGGCCACCGTGATCATCGGCAGCTCGCCGCACGGCCAGGGCCACGAGACGACCTACGCGCAGGTGGCTTCCGACGTGCTGGGCATCCCGGTCGAGGACATCGACGTGCAGCACGGCGACACGGCGATCGGACCGATGGGGATGGATACCTACGGCAGCCGGAGCACGGCGCTGGACGGCAACGCGGTCCATATCAGCGCTATGAAGGTGCAGGAGAAGGCGCGCAAGATCGCCGCCCACCTGCTGGAGGCGGCCGAAGGCGATATCGTCTACGAAAACGGCAAGGCCTTTGTGAAAGGCACGCCGTCAAAAGCGGTCACCATCCAGGAGGTCGCCGTTGCCGCCTTCCAAACCAGCCGACTCCCCAAGGGCATGGAGGGTGGCCTGGAAGCGACGACCTTCTTCGACCCCACCAACTTTGTCTGGCCGTTCGGCGCGCACATCTGCGTCGTGGAAGTCGATGCGGAAACCGGCGCGACGAGAATCCTTCGCTATGTCGCGGTCGATGACTGTGGAACGCGCATCAACCCCATGGTGGTCGACGGCCAGCTGCACGGCGGTATCGCGCAGGGCATCGGCCAGGCGCTCTTCGAAGAAGGGGTCTACGACGAAGCGGGCCAGTTACGGACGGGCAGCCTGGTGGACTATCTGATCCCGACCGCGTCGGACCTGCCATCGTTCGAGCTCGCGGCGACCATCACCCCGAGTCCGGTGAACCCATTGGGGACCAAGGGCATCGGGGAAGCGGGAACGATCGCCTCGACCCCTGCGGTGATGAACGCCATCGTCGATGCGCTCGAGCCGTTCGGAGTCAAGGACGTCGCGATGCCGGCAACCCCACAGAAACTCTGGCAGCTGATGCACCGCAACGGAGGGACAAAGCGATGAATCCAGCCGCATTCGATTACGTCGTCCCGCGCACCCTGCCGGAGGCGGTTGCGGAGCTCGTCAAGCACGGCCAGGAGGCGAAGGTTCTCGCGGGCGGGCATAGCCTCATCCCGCTGATGAAGCTGCGGCTCTCGACACCATCCTTCCTGGTCGACATCGGCCGGATCGGCAACCTCAGCTACATCCGTGAGGAAGACGGCCATATCGCGATTGGCGCACTGACCACCCACCACGACATCGAGTTCTCCGACCTGCTGAAGAACAAGCTGCGGCTGCTGACCAGCGCCGCCTCTCAGATCGGTGACCCGCAGGTTCGCAACCGGGGGACGATCGGTGGGGCGGCGGCGCATGCCGATCCAAACGGTGACTTCCCCGCCTGCCTTCTAGCACTCGACGCCGAGCTCAAGGCGGTCGGCCCGAAGGGGGAACGCACGATCGCGGCACGAGATTTCTTCGTCGACACCTTCACGACGTCCCTCGAACCGAACGAGATCCTGCGCGAGATCCGGATCGCGACGCCGCCGCCAGGCAGCAAAGGTACCTATCTCAAGTTCAGCCGGCGGTCGCAGGACTGGGCGATCGTGGCGGTCGCGGCGCAGGTGCGGGTGACCGGCCACGAGGTGACCCAGGTCGCCATCGGTCTCACCGGGATGGGCAGCCGCCCGGTTCGGGCCTCCGGCGTGGAGCAGGCATTGCGCGGTAAACCCGGCCATGACGATGAGCTGCGTGCCGCCGCCGAGCGCGCTGTCGATGGAACCGACCCGCAGCAAGACCTGAACGGTTCGCCGGATTACCGCCGGCACCTGGCTCAGGTGCTGACGCGACGGGCTCTGGAACAGATCACCGCGCACCACTGAGAACCTGGGAGAGCGGCGGCACCTCGCGGCCGCTCTCCCTACAATTCGCTCATGCAGGACCTTCCCGTCGCCTCGATCGATGACGTCGAGCGGGCGCTGCAGGCGCACCGCTACGTTGCCGATCGCAGCCTGGCGACAACCCTCTTCCTGGCCCTGACCCTCGACAAGCCGCTGCTGCTGGAAGGTGAGGCCGGCGTCGGCAAGACGGAAGTCGGCAAGGTCCTCGCCGAGATCCTGGCCACCAACTTGATCCGGCTGCAGTGCTACGAGGGGATCGACGTGAACAACGCCGTGTACGAGTGGGCCTATGCCAAACAGATGCTGCACATCCGCTTGCTCGAATCAGCCGGCGCCAAGCGGGACGAAACCGAACGCGAGATCTACAGCCGCCAGTTCCTGGTCAAGCGTCCCCTGCTGCAGGCGATCGAGAGCGAGGGGGCCCGGCCACCGGTCTTGCTGATCGACGAAATCGACCGCGCCGACGACGAGTTCGAGGCCTTCTTGCTCGAGCTGCTCTCCGACTTCCAGATCTCGATTCCCGAGATCGGCACCATCAAGGCTGACAGGCCGCCGGCCGTCATCATCACCTCGAACCGGACGCGCGAGATCCACGATGCGCTCAAGCGCCGCTGTCTCTATTTCTGGATCGACTATCCGTCCGTGGAGCGAGAATACGAGATCATCACGGCTCGCGTGCCGGACGTCCCGGCGAAGCTGGCCCGCCAGGTCAGTGCCTTTATTGGAGGAGTCCGCCGCCTCGACCTCTACAAGTTGCCCGGGATCGCCGAGACGCTCGACTGGACGCGCGCGCTGATCGCGCTCGGCGAGACCGAGCTCAGCGAAGCCGCCGTGCAGGCGACGCTCGGCGCGGTGGTCAAGTACCAGGAGGATCTCGAACGGCTGCGCGGTGCGGGCTCTCGGGAGCTTCTCGCCCGAGCCGTCAATGCCTGACCCCGGCGCGGTCCTGACCCGCAACTGGTTGCATTTCGGTCGGATCCTGCGGGGACTGGGTTTCGATGCCGGGCCGGCACGCATGCTGCCGTTCCTCACGGCGTTGACCGTGATCGAGCTGCACCGTGCCGACGATCTGCGGACGGCGGTTCACATTCACTTCGCCCGGCGGCGGGACGAGCTGGCCATCCTCGATCGCGCGCTGGCCGCCTTTCTTCGGGGCAACGCGCCCAATGTGGAGTCGCCCTCCTCCTCCTCCGCGACGACGTCATCCGAGCGTGGGGTCACGATCACGGGCCGGCAGCTGAAGGTGCTCGACGACGACGGCGCGGCCGAGGGCGCCGAAGAGCAGGAGGTGGCGAGCTACTCGCAAGCCGAGGTGCTTCGCGAGAAAGATTTCGACACGCTGACCGAGGCTGAGATGGCCGAGGTGCGACGGTTGACCCGGCTGATGCGGCTGCCAGCGGGCCTGGCGCGATCGCGGCGCGCACGGGCGGGCGGCCGCGACCAGCTCGACATGCGCCGGCTGTTGCGGCGCAGCCTGCGATTTGGCGGTGAGCTGCTGGTCTTCAGCTGGAAGAGCCCGACGCTTCGGCCACGGCCGCTGGTTCTGCTCTGCGACATCAGCGGATCGATGGAGCGCTACACACGCCTGCTGCTCAACTTTGCGTACGCGCTGAAGAATGCCAGCACCCGCGTCGAGGCCTTCGTCTTCGCCACCCGCCTTACCCGCATCACCCGCTTGCTCCGCAGCCATGACGTCGACGCGGCGCTCAATCGGGTGATGGCTTCGGTCGACGATTGGTCGGGCGGAACCCGCATCGGCGAGGCGATCGAGACCTTCAACCGGCGCTACGCCCGCCGCGTGCTGAGCCATGGGGCGACCGTCGCCATCATCAGCGACGGATGGGATCGCGGCGATGCGGTGCAGATGCGGCGGGCCATCGCGCGGCTGCAGCGATCCTGCCACCGTCTGATCTGGATGAACCCGCTGATGGGGGCCCCCGGCTACGAGCCGCTGACCCTGGGGCTGCAGGCGGCGCTCCCCTTTGTCGACGATTTCCTGCCGGCGCACAACCTCGCGAACCTCGAGGCGCTTGGGATTCTCCTGCTCGAGACAGCAGGCCGGCGCCCGGTCCGGCGCCAGACGCTCCTGACCGCATCGGCCTGACAGCCCCCACCCTGGCCGTCTCAAACGCTCGCCTGGCACTAAAGCGCCGCTCGCGTGGGCCGACGGGCCCGCCCCGCAAGCGGGGGAGGGTAAGTGAAAGCGCACTAGACTTTGAGGCATGCGAGACGTCATGACCGATGTCAAGGCGTGGCTCGAGCAGGGCGACCCGGTAGCGGTCGCGACCGTGATCAGCACCTGGGGGAGTGCGCCACGGCCCGCGGGCTCACGGATGGCCATCAGCCAGTCGGGAAAGATCGCGGGTTCAATCAGCGGCGGATGCCTCGAGGGCGAGGTCTTCGAGCAGGCGCAGGCGATCCTCAAAGGCAAGCCGGCCAGCCTCTTTCACTACGGGGTCAGCGACGACCTCGCCTGGACGGTCGGCCTCAGCTGCGGCGGCGAAATTGACGTGCTCGTCGAGCCTCTCGGTCCGGCGCATCGCGATCTCATGGCTGCGCTGGCGGCCGAGTATCCGGTGGTGCTGAAGTCGGACGTCGGTGAGAGCCCCGGCGCGCGCCAGCTGCTGACGCCGGCCGATCCGACCGTTGCCGATCTTCTCAACCGGGAGACCCCGGTCCGCCAGGACGGCTTCTTCCTGGAACCGTTTCCCCGCCCGCCGGAGCTCTTCATCTTCGGCGGCTCGCACGTCGCCATCCCGCTGACTCGCCTGGCCAGCGCGATCGGGTTCCGAGTGACCGTGGTCGATGCCCGGTCGAAGTTTGCGGATAAGGACCGCTTTCCGGAGGCGCGTCGTGTCATCCATGCGTGGCCGGACGAGATCCTGAAGGATCTGCCGATGGACGGCTCGACCTACGTGGTGATCCTGACACACGATCCGAAGTTCGACGATCCAACGATCACCGCGGCCCTGCGCGGGAACCCTCGCTACATCGGCGCCATCGGCAGCAAGAAGACCCATCGCGACCGGGTCGCGAGATTGGTCAAGTCCGGGGTCAACCAGAGCGAGATCGAGCGCGTCCACGCGCCGATCGGGCTCGACCTGGGCGCCCAGACCGCCGAGGAGACGGCGCTCGCGATCCTCGCGCAAATGGTCGCCGTCCGTCATGGCAAGCAGGGAGGCCCGATGCCCGGCCCGGCGGCCCCGGCGTGAAACCGGAGTCCCTACGGGGCACAGGCTTGAGCGCGGAGGGGATCGAGGGCGCGGTGCTGGCCCAGACGCTGCTGGTGCCCGACGACCACCATCGGGTCCTGCTGCTCAAGGGCCGGATCCTCACGCGCGAGGACTGGCCGGTGGTGGCGGGGGCTCGCGTCGATGAGCTCCACGTCGTGCGCATGGAGCCGGGCGATGTACATGAAGATGAGGCTGCTCGCCGCCTGGCAAGGGTGGTCGCCGGGCCGGGCGTCATCATCCACGGCCCGGTCGAGAGCCAGGTCCGATTGAGCGCCGACG
>VBFF01000030.1 GCA_005889285.1 Chloroflexota bacterium | reverse complement strand
TCGAAAGAGGGCGGCCTGACCAAGCAGGGCTACGACCTCTGGGTTGACTGGATCAACCAGCGGGGCGGGATCGTCGTCAACAACGTCAAGCACCCCGTCCAGATCAAATACGAAGACGACCAGAGCCAGGCCAACCTTTCAGCCACACTCGTCCAGAAGCTGATCACCGATTCGAAGTCGCAATTCATCCTCGGGCCCTACGGCAGCGCCGCCACCGCAACCGACGCCATCGTCGCGGAGAAGAACGGCATCCCGATGGTCGAGGCCAACGGTGCCGCGCAGGCGATCTTCAACAAGGGCTACAAGTACACCTTCGGCGTCCTCTCGCCGGCCAACAAATACCTGACCGGCGTCATCGACATGGCGGCGACCCTGAGTCCCAAGCCGACCACGCTCGCGATGCTGACCGCGAACGACAACTTCTCCGTCGAGGTGGCGAAGGCGGTCGAAGATTACGCCCCGACGAAAGGGATCCAGGTCGTCTTCACCAAACAGTACCCGGCGGCGGCCCCCGACCTCAGCGGGCTTATCAGCCAGGCTAAAGCAAAGAACCCCGATATCGTGATGAACTCCGGCCACCTGGCCGAGGCGATCGCGATCAACAAGGCCGCCAAGCAGCTCGGCTTGAACGCGAAGATCTTCGCCTACTCGGTCGGCCCCTCGACCCCGGACTTCATCAATTCGCTGGGCGCCGACGCGAACTACGTCTACGATGGGTCGCAGTGGACGCCGCAGGTCAAGTACAAGCCGACCTTCTACCTCTCGGTCGCCGATTACGTCAAGGCCTACAAAGCCAAGTACAGCACCAGCGACGATCCCGACTACCACGTGGCCGAGTCGACGGCAGCATGTCTCGCCTTCCAAAAGGCAATGGAGAACGCCGGCTCACTCGACCCGCAGAAGGTGCGCGATGCCCTGGCCAGCCTGGACGTGATGACGTTCTTCGGCCAGATCAAGTTCGATAGCCGCGGGATCAATATCTACAAGCCGATGGTCGTCGAGCAGATCCAGAACGGCACCCACTACACGGTCTTCCCCACCGACGTCGCGAACGGCGCACCGAAGTACCCGACGCCCGCCTGGAGCTCGCGCTAGGACAGAGGCTCTCACCGCCTCGTGAGCCAATTCATCCAGCAGGTCATCCTTGGCCTCCTGCTGGGTGGGGTCTACGTCGCGGTCGCCCTCGGCTTCAGCCTCGTGTGGGGCATCCTCAACATCGTCAACCTGGCACACGGCGCGCTCGTAATCGTCGGCGCCTACGTCACCTGGGCCCTCTTCACCCGCTGGCACATCGATCCCTTTCTCAGTCTGCCGGTTGATGCCCTGGTTCTCTTCGTCATCGGCTACGCGCTGCAACGCGGCGTCATCAACCGGCTCATCCGCGCGCCCCTCCTCTTCACCTTCCTGCTGACATTCCGTCTCAACCTCGTGATCGTCAGCCTGCTGCTGCTGATCTTTACCGCCGACTTCCGCTCGGTCACAACGACGTACTCGGGCAGCGGCCTGGAGCTTGGCAACGTCATCATCCCGTACATCCGCGTCGGCGGGCTCGCCGTCGCCCTGGTGCTGGCGGGCATCCTCTGGGCCATCTTGAACCGCACCCGTATCGGTGCCGCCATCCTCGCGGTCGGCGCCGACCGAGACGCCGCTCAGCTGGTGGGCGTCGATCTCCGTCACATCTATGCGCTGACCTTCGCCATCGGCGCGGCCTTCGCCGGGGTGGCTGGCGGCATCATCAGCACCTTCCAATCAATCACGCCAACGGCGGGCGACCCATACACGTTGCAGGCGTTCGCGGTGGTGATTCTGGGCGGGCTCGGTCGTGTGAGCGCCACTGTGGCGGGCGGGCTCGCCTTCGGACTGATCGAGGTCCTGGGGCAGAGCGCGCCCTGGCTGGGCTCCGGATATGCGAACGCGATCGCCTTCGTCGTGCTGGTGGTGGTGCTCGTAGTGCGTCCGAGAGGACTCCTCGGGCGGTTGGCGTGATTGCACGCGAAGACCGCCTGCCGCCGCGGCTACGCCGTTCGATCTTCGCCGTGACGATGGTGGCGCTGGCCTACGTGATCCTGGCGCCGCTGACCTCGATCGATGCGGCGCAGCAGGCGGGCCTGCCGCTGCTGACGGACAAGGTCTGGTTCCGGATCGTGACTACCGTCCTGATGTTCGTGGTGCTGGCGTCAGCCTGGAACATCGTCGGCGGTCTCACAGGCTACGCCAGCTTTGGGAACATCGCCTTCTTCGGCCTGGGCGCCTACACCGTTGGCGCCCTGGTTGCGAACCGCGGCTGGCCCTTCGGCCTGGCGCTGCTGGTGGCGCCCATCGTCCCTGCGCTCTTCGCCCTCGTCATCGGTCTCCCGCTGCTGCGGCTGCGCGGCCACTATTTTGCGGTCGCCACCCTGGGGGTGGGGGTGGCGACCGGTGAGGTGGTCAACAACGTCGGGCCGCTCGGCGCCTCGACCGGCCTCTTCCTCCCCATCGTCCGCTCCGATCTCCTCTTCTTCTACTTGATGCTGGCGGCAGCCGGGCTCGCGGTGCTGACGACCTGGGTCATTTTGCGCACGCGATTCGGTTACGGCCTGCTGGCTATCCGAGAGAATGAGGAGGCGGCGGCCGTGATCGGCGTCAACACCAACTTCTACAAGGTTGCCGCGTTCTGCATCGCTGCGGCGCTGAGCGGCATCGCCGGTGGCATCTTCGCGCAGTGGAACAGCTTCATCAACCAGGAGCTCGTCTTCGCCGTTTCCGACAACGTGCAGATGATCCTGATGGCCGTCCTCGGCGGCGCCGGCACGGCGCTCGGTCCGGTGGCCGGCGCCGTCGTCCTCGAGCTGATCATCCAGACGCTCGCCGGCGGCGGATCCGGCTCGGTCTATTCGCAGATCGGCCTGGGCATCTTGCTCGCCGTCTGCGTGATCTTCATTCCCCGTGGCGTGATCGACTTCTTCGGCGGTCGAAGCAAACTCTCGCTGCGCTATTTCCGGCAGACGTTGCGCGAGACCAGCGCATGAGCCTGCTGGCGCTGAGCGACGTCAGCAAACGATTTGGCGGCGTCAATGCGCTGGCCGACGTCAGCTTCGCCGTTGAGCCGGGCGACGTCCTGGGCATCATTGGGCCGAACGGTGCCGGCAAAACGACACTGCTCAACTGCATCAGCGGGCTGTATCACCTGGATAGAGGCGACATCCGCTGGGAGAGCGCTTCCATTCGCGGGCTGGCTCCGCACCGAATCGCGCGACTCGGCATCGGGCGGACGTTCCAGATCGTCCGGCCGTTCCCCTCGATGACGGTTCGCGAGAACACCGCGATGGGTGCGCTCTTCGGCCGGCCCGGCGCCCGGCTCCAGCCTGGCGCCGCGTTGAGCGAGGCCGATACGGTGCTCGACTTGGTAGGGCTGGGTGAGAAGCGGCATTACCCCGTGCTGCGCTTGACGGTCCCGGACCGCAAGCGGCTCGAGGTCGCCCGCGCACTCGCGATGCGACCCCGGCTCCTGCTGCTCGACGAGGTGATGGCCGGGCTCAACCAGGTCGAGATCGAGCAGGCGCTGGAGATGGTCCGGCGCGTGCGCGATAGCGGCGTCACGATCGTGCTCATCGAGCACGTCATGAAGGTGATCGTGGGCGTGTGCAAGCGCGCGCTCGTGCTCAACTTCGGTCGCATCCTCGTCGAGGGGCCACCGGCTGATGTTCTCAAGGACCGGCGCGTCATCGAGGCGTACCTGGGACAACGCTATGCGCGAGAGCAGGAACGAAAGGAGACATGACCTCGCTGCTCCAAGGTCCACACCTACTACGGCTCGATCCACGCGCTGAAGGGGGTCTCGCTCGACGTCGGCGAGGGCGAGATCGTCACGCTGCTCGGCGCCAACGGCGCGGGGAAGTCGACGCTCTTGGGCGCGCTTTCGGGCCTCGTCCGCGTATCCAGCGGGAGCGTGCACCTGGCAGGCCGACGTTTGACCGGTCTCCGCCCGGAAATGATCGTCGCCAGTGGGATGGTCCACGTGCCGCAGGGCCGCCGCCTCTTCAGCACCATGACCGTCGAGCGCAACCTGCTGCTGGGCGCCTACCGGCGCCACGACCGGCAGGTGCGCGCGGATCTCGAGCGGATCCTCGGATACTTTCCAGCTTTGCGCGACAAGCTCGATCGCGAAGCCGGTACGCTCTCGGGCGGCGAGCAGCAGATGGTGGCGATCGGACGCGGGTTGATGGCGCGGCCGACCCTGCTCATGATCGACGAGCCGTCACTCGGTCTCGCGCCCAACATCGTCGACCGCGTGATGGAGATCGTCAGGGCGATCAACCAGGACGGCACCGCCGTGCTGCTGGTTGAGCAGGACGTCGTCCTCGCGCTCGACATCGCCGACCGCGGCTATGTGCTCGAAAATGGCCGCATCGCCATGCATGGTCGCGCCGCCGACCTGCGCCGGGATCCGGCCGTGCGCAAGGCCTACCTTGGCGTCTAAGCCGCCACCGTACCGACTCGAGCGTCTGGGCATCGTGATGGAGCCCCTGCCGGATGAGCCTCGAGAGGTTGAGGGCGTGCTGAACCCGGCAACCGCCCGTGCACGCGACGGCGAGCTTTACCTCTTTCCGCGGCTCGTGGCGCGCGGCAACTTCTCGCGGATCGGACGCGCACGCGTGCGCTTCGACCCAGGCGGCAAGCCCTCGGGCGTCGAACGGCTCGGCGTCGTCCTGGAACCTGACGAGGCCTGGGAGCAGAACACGGTCACCGCAGGCGTCGAAGACCCAAGAATCACTTTCATCGACAGTCTGGATACGTACGTGATGGCCTATGCCGCGTACGGCCCGCTCGGTCCGCGCATCGGGCTTGCCACCAGCCGCGACCTGGCCACCTGGGAGCGGCTGGGACCGGTTTCCTTCGACTATCAACCATCGCTGCGGACGGACGTGAACCTCTATCCCAACAAGGACGCGATGTTCTTCCCCGAGCCGGTGCCCGGTCCGAATGGCAAGCCGGCCTATGCCATGCTGCATCGGCCCATGTGGCCCCCGTCATGGATGGGCCCGAATGGCGAGCGCCTTTTGCCTGCCGGCGTGACGGACGAGCGTCACAGCATCTGGGTCTCGTTCGCGCCGGCTGATGCGGTCAAGCGAGATCTGCGTGCGCTGACCCGACTCGGCGGACACCGCCAGGTGGCGCAGCCTCAGGAGCCGTGGGAGGCCGCCAAGATCGGGGGCGGCACTCCGCCAATCCGCGTTCCCGAGGGCTGGCTGATCATCCATCACGGCGTGACGCGGGGCGAGGCACGCCCGGGAGAGCCAGTACCGGTCCGCTACGTCGCCGGGGCGATGCTACTCGATCCTCAGGATGTCAGCCGTGTTCTCTCCCGCTCTCAACTTCCGTTGCTCGAGCCGCAGACCACGGAGGAACGCGAGGGGGCAGTCGGCAATGTCGTCTTCCCCACCGCCATCGATGTCCGTGATGGCGGCGAGGCGGACGTCTACTACGGGATGGCCGATTCGCGCATCGGGGCAGCGCGGCTGACTCGCATCACGTAGGTCGGTCGGTCATCGACGCTGAGCGATTCGCAACTCGTTGAGATAGCGTTTCCGGATCCGCCCGCCGTATCGTTGATCGATGAGACGAGCAATACATTCGAAGAGCCGCCGCCGCCGAGTCGCCGCAAGCGCTCGATGATCTGAGTACGTGCTCAGCAGGTCGACGTACTGCTGCGTCGAGTACGTCGCCTCCCACTCGTATCGTCGGAACGTGGCCGGCTCAAACCGTCCGGACTCCTCGAGCTCGTTGCTTTGCCGCGGCACCTCGGCCCCGCTCGGCAGGTGGACGTCGGCGTCGTCAAACCAGCGGCGATAGCAATCCTGCGCGTCGAGAAAGAACTGGCCATCGCCGCCCGCGACGTGATGCGTGGCGATCGTTGCCAGCACGCCAGCGGCGCGTAGGGCGTCCGCGGCTTTTGTGACTCGCACGGATTGATCGAGCCAGTGAAACGCGGTCGCGCAGACAACGGCGTCGAACGGCTCCGCCGGCAAGGGCCAATCTTCGAATGCCCCCTGGACGATCGTGGCAAGTGGAAAGCTCGCCAATTTTCGACGTGCGACGGCTGCGAGATTTGGCCCTAATTCGATCGCGGTTACCTGGAAGCCGCGTTCGGCCATCGGCACGGTGGCCTGGCCCGTCCCCGGCCCGATCTCGAGCAGCCGATCTCCGGGCCGGAGGTGGCCGAATTCTACGAGGTCATCAAACAATTCCGGTGGGTAGCCCGGGCGCGCGCGGTCGTAGAGCTCAGCGGCCTGGTCGAACGTCGCCCGGAGTGGCGCTATTTCATGCCGCTGGTCGCGGCGCCGCCGACGAAGTATTTCTGGCCGGCGACATAGATGATCAGGATCGGCAGGATGGCGAGCACGGATCCGGCCATGATGAGGTTCCACTGATTTTGATACTGGCCGCGGAAGGAGACCAGCCCGAGCTGAATATTCTGCATGGTTGGCGACTGCATGTAAATGACCCAATCGAGGAAGTTGTTCCACATCCCCTGGAACGTCAGAATGCCGGTCGCGAGGAGTGCCGGGCGGGCCAAAGGCAGGATGATTTTCCAGAAGATGCCAAACCATCCCAGGCCGTCCACGATGGCCGCCTCCTCGAGATCGCGGGGAATGCTCTTGAAGAACTGGGTCATCAGCAGGATGTATGCCGGCTGCAGGAAGTAAAGGACCATAAAAGCAAAGTAGGTGTCGACGAGGTGGGCGTTGAGCAGCATGATGTAGCGGGGAACGATAAAGACAAAGCCGGGGATTACCATCGTCGCGATCATGATCGCGAACAGCGTGTTCTTGAACGGGAACTCCAGGCGCGCGAACGCGTACCCGACCAGAGAGTCAAAGAAGAGGTTGAGCGCGACAACCACGAGCGTGACGAAGAAGCTGTTGAAGACCATGCGCGGGAAGCCGCTGATCTGCGTCAGGACGTTCAGATAGTTCTCTGGATGCCAGACCGACGGGAGAAGGGTCGGCGGGAAGGCGATGACTTCCGCTGAAGTCTTGAACGAGGAGAGCACCGTCATCACGAACGGGACGAACAGGAAAAGTGTGATGACGATATATAGGGCGTAGCGGACCACGATCTCGAGCCGATTGACGCGCTCGGTCGAATCGCCGACGTCACCCGGTCGGCGCCCGCCGGTCATGCTGGCGACGGCGATTGGGGCGGTGAGCTCGGTCTGGACGTTGCTGCCGGCAACACTCATCTCAGTACTCGATCTTGGTGTCGATGACCCGGCGGGAAATCAGCGTCAACGCGAAGATGATGATTCCGAGCACGATCGCTTCGGCGCAGGCGACGCCGACCGCACCCGTGTCAACGAACAGGTTGTCGTAAATCAGCAGGGCCACGGTGAGCGTCGCCTTCAGGGGCCCCCCTTTCGTCATGATGAAGGCCTGGTCGAAGATCTGGAAGGCGCCAATAATGCCGAGCGAGACCACCAGGAAGATGATGGGGCGCAGGAGCGGAATCGTGATGCTGAACAGCTTGCGCGCCGCGCTCGCTCCGTCGACCGACGACGCCTCGTAAATCTCCTTCGGTATGTCCTGCAACGCCGCCAGGAACATCAACATGAAAGTCGGCGCGGTGGTCCAGACGTTGAGGAACATGATCGCCGGCAGCGCCCAGGTGGTGCTCTGCAGATAGGCCTCGGTGGTGTGAATGCCGACGAGTCCCAGGATGCTGTTCAGCAACCCGGTCGGATGATAGACATAGAGGAAAATCATCGAGATGACGACCGAGGACGCGACCGAGGGCGTGTACCAGGTCGTGCGGAAGAAATTACGCCCCTTGATCTTAGAGTTGAGCAGGACCGCCAGCAAGAGGGCAAATGCGGTCTGGAGGATGACGACCACCACCGCGTACTCTGTCGTATTGCGCAACGCGATTAGGAAGTCCTCGTTGACCGTCAAGCGCGCGTAGTTGCGCAATCCGACAAACGGGTTATCCAGCGCCAGCAGGTCGTAGTGATGGAAGCTGACCCAGATCGCGAAAGCGAAGGCGGCGAGCTGGAGGAGCAAGAAGAAGAGGATGTAGGGAGTGACGAAGAGCAGTCCCGCACGTCGCTGCGCGATGGCCATTCCACCGCCCTTCGATCGCCGGTTGACTTTGGCCGTTGCCGCGGACGCCTTGGGCGCCACGGATACCGCCATCTTCGTCCTCCCTTTCCTCGTTCGCTAGCTACTTAGAGCTTACCCTCGATCATCCTCCAGACAAGGCGCTATTCGCGTCGGCGACAGCTTTGTCTAGTGCCGACTTGACGTCGGATTTCCCGAGAAGCACCGACTGGATCGCGTTGTTCTGCGCGTCGTTGATCTTGGACTCATGCGGTCCGAAGGTCCAGGCGGTCGCAAAGCTCGCGCTGTCGAAAAGGTTCTTCACGTCGGGATTCGACGTGATCGCGGGATCCGTACCGAGGTCTTTGCGCGACGGCAGGGCGAACCCGCTTTGCAGCACCTGCTGCTGGACCACCTTGCCCGTCATGTACTTGACGAACAGCATGCAGGCGTCCTGGTTCTTCGTCTTCGCCGAGCAGCCCCAGCCGTTCGTGAAGAGCAGGCTGGATTCTTTGACCGGGAACTTCGGGAGCTTGATGCTGCCGTACGACACGGACGGATAGGTGTCGTGCATGTACGGGATCAGCCAGCCGCCTTCGATGACCATGGCGGCCTTTTGCTTGCCGAATGCGTCGCCGGGCCAGGTCGCGCCCAGCTTATCGGGGAGGTCCGAGCTCTTGTCCTGCAGCTGGAACGAGCTGTAGAAGGTGAGCGCATCCTGAGACTTTTGATCGTTGAAGACGGCCTTGTTCTTGTCACTCGACAGCACCTGGCCGCCGTAGCCGAAGAGGAACGCGTCGAAGCGCGCCGCGTCGGCCGGCAGGCTGAGGCCCTTGACCGATCCCTTGGTCAGCGTCTTTGCCGCCGACTTGATGTCGTCCCAGGACGTGGGCGCCTGCAGGCCGGCCGCCGTGAACATCGACTTGTTGTAGAAGAGCACGAGGTCGCCGAAGTCCTTGGGTAGGGCGTACTGCTTGCCGCTCAGCTGCCACGGGGTCATCAGGGTCGGGATGAACTCGTCGGCGCTGACGCCCCACTTCGACATCAGCGGGTTCAGGTCAAGCAGCCGGCCGTTTGGTGCCGCGAAGTTCATCAGCGCCGTGCTCACGTACATGGCGTCAGGCTCGTTGTTGGCCGACATCTCGGTCTTGATTTTGTCTTCGAAGTGGTCCGGGATCTCCTCCTGGGTGACCTTGATCTTTGGATACTTGGCCATGAAGTCCGCCTCGTACTTCTTGACCAGGGAGTTCTCCGTCGGGTTGCCACCCCAGTTCGCCGCTCGAATCGTTCCAGTGACGTCCGCCTCATTGGTGGCACCGCCGCCGGCGTTGTTGCCTCCGCCGCAGGCCGCCAGCAGCACCGACCCCACCGCAGCCAGCGCTAAGCCGAGCCGCATTGATCGCATGAATTCACCTCCAGATACTTCCCGTCCTCTCCAACGCCCAGGCCCGCCTTCCCAATCGGGATACCCTATAGCATTAATGGCGGGCGTCCCGCTGTCAACATCTGTGAAGCCCTATTGGGAAATATTAGACAGCCGCTGCTCTGGCTTGTCGCTGGCGTTCTCATCGGAATCGGCTTTGTCAGCCTCTTTTCAGGAGGCCTCCTGCTGCTGCTGGCCGGGCTGGCCCTTGCCGTCATTCTCTTTCTCCGAAACCGGGGCGGGCGGCGCGGGTGGCCCGCACTTCTCTACGGGGCAGGGATCACGACCGCCTTGCTCTTACTGCCCTACGTGCTTGGCCCCACCAGCTGCGTGGCCGGTGTCGGCGCCGGTTGCTACCAGGCCTTTACCGTCGCTACGTTCGCCGTCGCGATGGTCGTCGCCTTGACGGGGCTCGCGTTTGCGGTTGTCGAGGTGCGCCGCGGCCGGCGGCCGTAAGACGGGGGCTCAGCGGACTCAGCTTCTGGCGAGCGGCGCCTCCACCAGCGCCGGCCGGGGCAGGCGGCCGTGGACGACTTTGAAGCCGGTCGTATTGCCGATGGCCTGCACGCGGTCGCGCTCGAGGTGCAGCTCCATGGCGCCGTGGCCGGCTCGCAGGTTGCGCAGCGTCAGCGACGGCAGCCAGTCCGGCAGGTCGGGATTGACGTACATGGTCCGCGTTCGCCCAACGGTATGGATCCCGCAGAGGATGGCGACCAGGCGGAACACCGCCGCCGCTGCCCAGGCCTGCGGGACATTGGCGCCGAGGTACGGCACGGGGAAGGCGGCGGCATCCCGCGGCAGCCCGCTGAAAAGCTCGGGTAGCCGGTAGGCGTCGAAGCGCTCGGCAGCGGCGAAGATTCCTTCGGCTACCCGCTGGGCCTCAACGTGCCGGCCGGCCCGCCGAAACCCACCCGCGATGGTGGCGTTGTCATGGGGCCAGATCGATCCGCAGTGATAGGAGTACGGGTTGTAGCCCGGGTGCTTGCTCGACAGCGTGCGGATCCCCCATCCGCTCCACATGTCATCGGCCATCAGGCGGTCGACGACACGCCCGGCGCGCTCGGGCGGGACGATGCCGCTGGCGAGGCAGTGGCCGGCGTTCGATGCCACCGTTTCCATGGGGCGCTTCTCTTTGTCGAGGCCGAGATAGTAGGTCCCCTCCGCCTCCCACCAGAAGACTTCGTTGAATTGCTGGTAAAGGCGGCGCGCCCGCTCACGGAGGTCGGCGGCGCGTTCCGACTCTTTGAGCAGGTCGTAGATTTCCGCCATCCGCAGCAACGCGTCGAACGCGTAGCCCTGCAGCTCGCAGAGTGCGATGGGGGCCTCCGGAATGGAGCCGTCCGCGTGACGGATCGCATCCCAAGAGTCCTTCCAACCCTGGTTGAAGATCCCCCGGCTGGAGCGCCGCGAGTACTCCTGGAAGCCGTCGCCGTCCTGGTCGCCGTAGTGGAGTAGCCAGTTCAACGCAGCTTCGGCATTGCGGCGATAGCGCTGCAGCAACGCGACGTCACCCGACCACTGGTAGGCGTACGAGAGCACGATGATGAACAGTGGTGTAGCGTCCGCCGTGCCGTAGTACGGGGCGAAGGGAAGCAGCTTCAGGCTGGCCAGCTCGCCCGAGCGGATCTCGTGGGGGATTTTCCCCGGTTCCTTGTCCTGTTCGGCATCATCGTCGGTCGCCTGGACCTGGGCCAGGGTTCGCAGCGCGCCAATGGCGAACTCGGGAAAGGCGCTGATGCTTTCCATCGAGACGACGAGGGAGTCGCGGCCAAAGAGGGTCACGAACCAGGGGATGCCGGCCGCGGGAACGAACGCGCCGCCCCTGACGGTCGTGTCCACCATCCGCAGCGCTTCGGTATCCTCGACCGCCTGTCGCCAGATCGCGGGTAGCGTCGGATGGTTGGTGACCAGCTCGACGGGCGCCAGCGGATGCAACACGCGGGCCTCGCCGGTGAGCGCGTGGCAGTGTAGCGTGCGGGCCGGTCGGGGCCCGATGACGGGCAGCCACTTGAGGCAGACGTGCCACTCCGCCCTGGGCGCGAGTTCACACAGGAAGACGAGGCGGCCGTTGGCGTACTCGGGCTTCGATCCCGCCTTCTCGACTTTCACCAGCAACGCGCGCCGGAAACTCCGGTTGCGATAGGTGCTCCGCAATTCCCCGATGCGGGGACGCCAGGTGGTCTGGAGATCGCCGCGCCGGATCAGCCGGTGGTTTCGCACATCGAAGACGTCGGCGAAATCCGACTCGATCTGCATTTCCAGCAAAAGCCGCACCGGATGTGTCGCGTAGTTCGTCAGGTCGTAGTCCTCGTGGACGCCTTCGAGGATGGTGCGCTCGAGACGAAACCCGACCGATCCTTCCGGCAGAATCCCATCCGCACCGGCGTCGGAGGCGGGGCCCAGGTGAAGCTCCGGGGTCATGAACTCGTAGCGTGCGGAGAAATGCTCGACGGTGATGGCATCGAGCAGCCGTGGGGGCCGGCCGTTGATGGTGACGGCGTAACCGCTGACGAATCGGGTGTCGCGCGCGAAGAAGCCGACGTCGTCCTGAGACGCCATCGTGGCAGTGGGTTGGGAAATGAGGAACTGTCGGTCGTGATTGATGGTGAGGGTCGACGGCCCAACCGTGACTGGCATCCGCTAGCGAAAATACCCTAAATCGTTCCTGCCATGCGCCGACGTTCGGACTTGTTCACCTGGCCAATGCGGGTTCCCGAAGAGGCCTTGGCGGAACTTGCCAAATGCCGTCGTCGGGAAGAAACGTAAACTCGCTCGGTGCGACTATTCATCTGCGGGGTCCGGGGGTCCACACCATCCCCCGGCCAGCAGTTCGTGCGATACGGCGGCAATACCTCGTGCATTGCGCTAGCTGAGAACGGGCAGGCGCCGAGGCTCGTGCTCGATGCCGGCACCGGCCTGCAGCGGCTGAGCCCACTGTTGGAAGGCCGGCCGTTTCGCGGCTCGATCCTCCTCGGTCACCTGCACTGGGATCACACCCATGGGCTGCCGTTCTTTTCAGCCGGCGACCGGCCGGACGCCGAAGTGACGCTGGTGATGCCGGCCCAGGGCGATCCGGCCAACGTGCTGGCGCGCGTCATGTCGCCGCCTCACTTTCCGATCAAGCCCGCTGAGCTCCGCGGCAAGTGGCGCTTCCTCGGGATCCAGGAAGGACCCCGAGCGGTCGAGGGATTCGACGTCATCGCGCGCGAGATCCCGCACAAGGGCGGCCTCACCTATGGCTACCGAGTGAGCGGCGCCGGCGCAACGATCGCCTATCTTTCGGACCACAGCCCGATCGCGTTCGGGCCCGGGCCGGCCGGGCTCGGCGCCTATCACCCGTCCGCGATCGCGCTCGCCCGGTCGGCGGACCTCCTGATCCATGACGCCCAGCTGATCAGCGGCGAGTTCGCTGCGCTTTCCCCAATGGGGCACTCGGCCGTCGAGTACGCCATCGGCCTCGCCGAAGCCGCCGGCGTCAAGCGGCTGCTGCTGTTTCACCACGATCCGGCGCGGACCGACGACCAGATCGATGCCATCGTTGCGGCCCACCGCGGCAACGCCATCCCGGTTGAGGCCGCCGCGGAGGGCACCGTCATCGATCTTGGCTGAAAGCCCAGGGATGTTTCCCTCCCCCTCTGGGGAAGGGCAGGGTGGGGGCCGCGTCGACGCGATCATCGTCGGCGCCGGTCCCAACGGGCTGGCGGCCGCCATCGTCCTCGCGGCCGCCGGGAAGTCGGTCCGCATGCTCGAGGCGGAGTCAAGAATCGGCGGTGGCACGCGATCCCAGGCACTGACGCTACCCGGATTTATTCACGACGTCTGCTCATCGGTCCTGCCGCTGGCGCATGCGTCGCCATTTTTCCGCACGTTGCCGCTCGCCGAATACGGGCTCACCTATGACCATCCGCCGATTCCTCTCGCCCACCCGCTCGATGATGGCTCGGCGGCCGTGCTCGATCGGTCGGTTGCCGTCACGGCGAGCGGATTGGACCGAGACGGCCCCGCCTACCGCCACCTGATGGAGCCGATCGTCCGGCACGCCGAGTTGCTGACACGGCAGTTCCTCGGCCCCCCACGGCCGTCGGCACATCTCGTGACGCTGGCTCGCTTTGGCTTTCCGGCGTTACGCTCTGCGGCGGCCCTGGCCGCCGGCCGATTTCGGAGCCCGCAAGGCCGAGCCCTCTTCGTCGGGCTCGGGGCGCATTCGATGCTCTCCCTCCGCCGGCCGGCGACGGCATCGTTCGGCCTGGTCCTTGCCGCGGCAGGCCACGCCTATGGCTGGCCGTTTGCGCGGGGTGGCTCGCAACGCGTTGCCGACGCGCTCGCCAGCCTGCTCCGAGCCAGAGGCGGGACGATTGCCCTCGACTCCCGGGTGGCGAGCATGCAACATGTCTCCAGCGGTCGCGTCGTGGTCTTCGACCTGACGCCTCGCCAGATCCTTCCGATTGCCAGTGCCCAGTGGCCGGACAGCTTCAACCGGCAGTTACAACGATTTCGGTATGGGCCCGGCGTGTTCAAAGTCGACTGGGCACTCGATGGACCCATCCCCTGGCGGGCGCCAGCCTGCCGGCAGGCCGGCACTGTCCACGTCGGCGGCGCCTTCGATGAGGTGGTCGCCGCCGAGGAGGCGGTCGCCGCGGGCCAGGTGGCGGAGCAGCCGTTCGTGATCCTCGCGCAACCCACCGTGGCCGACCCGACGCGTGCACCCGCCGGCAAGCATGTGGGCTGGGCCTACTGCCATGTCCCGAATGGGTCCACCGTCGACATGCGCGAGCGGATCGAGGCGCAGGTCGAGCGCTTCGCTCCCGGATTCACGTCACGCATCCTCGCGCGCCACGTGACGGGCCCGGCCGACATCGAACGCCACAACGCCAACAATGTCGGCGGCGACATCAACGGTGGCATCGCCGACCTGCGTCAGCTCTTCATCCGTCCAACGCCGCGGTTGTATGCAACGCCGAACCGGCAGCTCTACCTCTGCTCCTCGTCGACGCCGCCAGGTGGCGGCGTGCACGGGATGTGCGGCTTCTACGCCGCACGGAAGGCGCTTCGTCGGGCGCGCTGGTCATGAGTCGCGAGCGGGTCCTGATTCTGGGTGGCGGCCACGCCGGCGTCCGTTGCGCCCGCGAGCTGATCGCGCACCGGCGGGCCGGCGATGAAATCGATATCACGATCGTCAGCCGCGAGAACGTCGAAGTCTGGCATGGGCTGATGCCACAGATCGTGTCCGGCGTTCTGCAGGCGCAGCATGTGCTGATCCCGCTGCGCGAGATCCTCCCGGGCGTCACGATCTACACGCACGAGATCGAGTCGATCGACCCGGTGGCGAGGCGGGCCGTACTCAGCCTCGGGGGCGAAAGCGACGAGGTCACGCTCGAGGCCGACTACCTGGTGATCGCGCTCGGGTCCGTTACCGACCTCTCGCGTTTTCCCGGCCTCACCGAGCACGCCCTGCAGACGAAGACGATCGGGGACTTCATTCACCTGCGCAATCACCTCATCGAGATGTTGGAGGCGGCCAGCGTCACGACCGACGCCGCCGAGCGGCAACGGCGGCTGACGTTCGTCATTGCCGGCGCGGGGTATGCGGGCGTTGAGATCGCCTCGGAAGCCAATGAGTTCCTCCGCGCCTCGGTTCGCGCCTATCCAATGATTGCCCCCAACGAGGTGCGCGTGATCACAATCGACATCCTCACGCGCGTCCTGCCGACGTTCAACGACCGCCTCGCGCAACGCGTCGTCGACCGCATGCGTAACCGCGGCATCGAGCTCCGACTCGGCGTTGGGATCAAAGAGGCGACCGCCGGCGCTGTCGTGCTCGCCGACGGCTCGCGGATCGAAACCCGCAGCATCATCGCGACCGTCGGCATCGGTACCAATCCCCTCGTCCGCGGAATGCCGATCGAGCTGCAGCGGGGACGGATTCCGTGTGATCCGTTCTGCCGCGTCCCTCGCTGGCCTGGCGTCTATGCCGTCGGCGACAACGCCGCCGTTCCCGATGCCGCAAGCGGCCAACCCTTCGGGGCGATGGTGATGGTGGCGTTTGGCGAGGGCCGTCAGGCGGCCCGCAATATCCTTGCCCAAGTCCGCGGCGAGCCACCCGAGCCCTGCCACCCCGCGCGGTTCGGCGAGGTGGCCCTGCTAAGCCGGCGTTACGGTGTCGCCCAGCTCCGCGGCCTGGCGCTCCACGGCTGGCCCGCATCAGTGGTCTCGCGTGCATTGTTTCTCTCGTTCATGCCAACCTGGCGCCGCCGCGTCGCGCTCGCGCTCCACTGGATGGGCAGCGCCGTGATGCCCGACAACCTGACCCCGCTACCGATCGGGCGCAGCAACACGGTCGTGCCCCTGCGCTTCGGTCCGGGCGAAACGATCGTGCGGGAGGGTGAGCTTAGCGGACGCTTCTATGTGATCACATCGGGCGAGGTCGAGGTGCTCCAACGTCTGGATGGGCGGGATCACCGGATGCGAACGCTTGGAGCAGGCGATTACTTTGGCGAAATTGGCGCACTCGGTAACCGCCGCCGCACTGCGACGGTCCGCACCTTGAGCGCGACCAGCCTGCTGAGTCTTGCGCGTCAGGATTTTGCCGCGCTCGTCGAGCACCTTCCAGCCCTGCATGACGCCCTGACGCAACCGCGTCCCGACAACAGAATGCCGCCGACTGAGTAGCATGCCAAAAAGACATGCCTGAATCGTCGCCTCGTAGCCGGGTCTGCAATGTGCTCGTCATCGGGGCCGGCGCGGCCGGGCTGCGCGCGGCGATCGCCGCGACGCAGGCGGGGAGCCAGGTGCTGGTGGTCGGGAAACGGGACCGCCGCGATGCCCATACGGTGTTGGCGGCCGGTGGCATCAACGCGGTGTTGGGTACGCGGGACCCGCAGGACACCTGGGAGCAACATTTCGCCGACACACTCCGGGAGGGATACCTCCTCGGCCATCCACGGGTCGTGGAGATCATGGCGCGGGAGGCGCCAGACGCGGTGCGTGAGCTGGCGGCCTGGGGCTGCCGCTTCGCGACGCTCGAGGACGGCCGGTTGGACCAGCGCTTCTTCGGCGCGCATAAGTATCGGCGGACCTGCTACGCCGGCGACTACACCGGGCGCGCGATTCTCTACACGCTGGCAAGCAAGACACAAGAACTGGGGATCCCGGTTATCGAGGACCAATACGTTTCGCGCCTGCTCGTTGCCGATGGCGTCTGTTTTGGCGCCTATGGGTTCGACCTCGTATCCGGCGAGCGCACCGTCTTCGAAGCCGACGCCGTCATCCTGGCGACCGGGGGCCACACGCGGCTGTGGCGTCGCAGCTCATCGCGCCGCGACGAGAACTATGGCGAGGGCATGTACCTGGCGCTCGAGGCCGGTTGCCGCCTGATGGATATGGAGCTCGTGCAATTCCATCCAACCGGGATGCTGATGCCAGAAGAGATGGCGGGCACCCTCGTCACCGAGGCGGTCCGCGGCGAGGGCGGCCGCCTCTACAACCGTGATCACGAGCGGTTCATGCAGCGCTATGACTCGCAGCGTATGGAGCTCAGCGCGCGCGATCGGGTGGCGCTCGCCATCTATACCGAGATCATGCAGGGCCGCGGCGGCCCCAACGGCGGCGTGTTCCTCGATATCTCGCATCGACCGAAGGACGAGATCCTGGAGAAACTGCCGAGGATGTATCGGCAGTTCATCGAGTATCAAATGCTGGACATCTCCAAGCTGCCGATGGAGGTGGCGCCGACGGCGCATTACTCGATGGGCGGCCTCGCCGTCGATCCGGAGACGCATGCCACGGAGGTGGTTGGCCTCTATGCCGCGGGCGAGTGCACCTCCGGGCTACACGGCGCCAACCGCCTGGGGGGCAACTCGCTGGCCGAGACCGTCATCTTTGGCCGGCGGGCGGGCGTCGCCGCGGCCGCGCACTCGCAGGTATCCGAAGTCCAGCGTCGCTCCAAGACGGCAGTCCAAGAGGCAGCCGACGAGCTGCAACGTCTGATCAAGCCCGGTAGCGAGCTGGCACGTCCCCTCCAGCGTGCCCTCCGCAATTTGATGTGGGAGCACTGCGGTGTCGTTCGTGATGAGGCCGGGATGCGGGACGGCCTGCGGAAACTTGCTGATCTGGGGAACGCCGCGCAGACCGTCGACATCCGCCCGGGACAGGAAGGATGGTTCGAGCTGGCGCACGTCCTCGATCTGCGGGCAGGGCTCCGAACGGCGGAAGCGACGCTCCGGTGCGCGCTCGAACGCCGCGAAAGCCGGGGCGCTCACAACCGATCCGACTTTCCCGCGCTCGATCCGGCCATGCAGCGCAACATCTACGTGCGGCTCGAGAGCCGCGAGGCACCGCTGACTATATGGAACGAAGCGGTTCCGGGATTACCGGAAAACCTGAAGGCAGCGCTCACCGACGACGAATTGCCGGTCGCCGGCAGACTGCTGGAATAAAACGCCGGTGTTAGGCACGCGTCCGTGAACCGTCGCTAACGTCGGTCGGACATGAGGATCTCGGCGGTCGCCGCCGCCGCGGCGCCATAGGCAAGGTGCCCGAGGAAACCCCGAAGGTGCGTCGACACCGGATACGCGCTGTCGGGTGCGCTCAAGCCGAGCGCGGGCGTCAGTCCCTCGTCGACGACGATGAAGAGCGCCATTGCCGAGATCAACCCGGCAACGACTGGATTGAGGTGGAGCAACCGGCGCAGGCCTACGTAGAGCAGACCGCCCGTCACGCCCACCGTGTAGGGCGCCGCCGCGGCAGTGGCCTTCACCTGCTCTTCGGTCAGCTTCACGCCCAGCCGATCCGCCACCTTTTGGACACCGATCTCGTATGGTGACCCGGGACTTACCGCCTTCTCGCGCGCCTTGTCCGCTTCGGGCGCCAACTCATAGAGCTTCGTCGTGACCGGGTTCATCACCTTCGTCCCGACGTAGCCCCCCACAACACCCGCCGCCGCTCCCGAAACCAGTTCCCTCGTTCGCAATATCACCACCTCCTCACTCCATGCTAGGAGGATGGCCCCTCCCCCTCCCCCGCTCGCGGGGGAGGGGAGGGTGGGGCCGTTAGTTAGCTCGCCTTGTTGGCGAATTCGTTGGTGAAGGTCTCCGGGAGGTTGGCGTTCTTCCCCGCGAACGACGAGACGTACTTCTGGAGGATGGTGAGCACGGTCTGGGGGCCCGCCGGCGGCATCTTGCAGTCGGTTCCGAAGATGGACAGCTGGTTCTGGAGCGCCGACACGTACAGGTCCTTGTTCGGAAGCAGGTAATCGGCCGGCATCTTGGCGGCGATCTCTGCCGCACTGTGCGCCTTCATCCACTTGAGCGTCTTGACGTAGACATTGACCAGCCGCTGGGCCACGTCCTTGTGACTGTTGACCCAGTCGTTCTTGGCGAAGATGCCGATGAACGGGTAGTCGCCGCCAAGCGCGGCCTGCGTGGTTGCGGGCGTCCGCAGGTCGATCAGCACCTTGGCATCCCCACTCTGCAGCAGGCGCGTGATGGTCGGCTCGGTCGTCATCCCGGCGTCGATCGTCCCGTTTTTGATGGCCGCGATGAAGGTGTCGCCGGCTCCAAC
>VBFF01000029.1 GCA_005889285.1 Chloroflexota bacterium | reverse complement strand
TCGGCAACATCAACCTGGCATACCTGTTTGCCCTCTCCGAGTTCGTCATGGCCTGGATCCTGGCCGCCGTCTATATCCGGCGCGCCAACCGGGTGTTCGATCCACTGGCCGCTGCCGTTCGCCGCCTGGCGGCGCGCATGGGGTTAGGGTCATGACCACCACCCTTTGGATTACGGCCGTCATCGTCGCCATCACGCTCGGGATCACGATCTGGGCGGCGCGGCAGACGCGCACGACCGTCCAGTTCTACGCCGCCGGCCGCAAGATCAAGGGCTGGCAGAACGGGCTCGCGATCGCGGGCGACTACATGAGTGCCGCCTCCTTCTTGGGCATCGCGGGACTGATTGCCTTCAACGGCTATGACGGCTTCATGTACTCCGTCGGCTGGCTGGTCGCCTACCTGACCGTCCTGCTGCTGATCGCGGAGCCGATCCGCAATACCGGCAAGTACACCATGGCGGACGTGCTCGCCTATCGCATGTCGGCCGGGCCGGTGCGCTCGGCTGCCGCCATTTCAACGTTGGCGGTGAGCGGTTTCTACATGATCGCCCAGATGGTCGGCGCCGGGAGCGTACTCCACCTGCTGGTGCCGAGCTTCCCCTTTTCCACAGCGGTGGTCATCGTCGGCATTCTGATGATCGGCTACGTCGTGCTCGGCGGCATGATCGCGACCACCTGGGTGCAGATCGTCAAGGCGACGCTGCTCATGGCGGGCGCGGTGTTGTTGAGCATCATGGTGCTCGGCCACTTCGGCTTCAACCCACTGCGGTTCTTCGATGCGATCGCCAAGGTCGTTGACAAGAAGTCCGGGCTTAACTTCACGCAACCGGGCATCCTCTACCCGCACGGGAAGCACGTGGCCCTCGGGCCCCTGACTCTCGACAAGTCAACGATCGAAAACGTGTCACTCGGCATGGCGCTGATCTTCGGCACGGCGGGCCTGCCGCACATCCTGATGCGTTTCTACACGGTGCCGACCGCCCGGGCCGCTCGGGCCTCGGTTGGTTGGGCCATGGGCCTGATCGGCGCCTTTTACGTGATGACGACGTTCCTCGGATTCGGCGCCGCCGTGCTCGTCGGCAAGGCGAAGATCCCGAACGTCAACGTCGCGGCACCCAAGCTCGCGGAGTTCCTCGGCGGCGGGCCGAACACCTTTGGCGGTGAGCTGTTCCTCGGGTTTATCTCCGCCGTTGCCTTCGCGACGATCCTGGCGGTCGTCGCCGGGCTCACCCTGGCCGCCTCCAGCGCCTTTGCCCACGACTTCTGGATGAATGTTGTCCGTGGCGGCAAGGAGAGCGAGTCCGAACAGGTACTGGTGGCGCGCATCGCCGCGGTGGTGGTCGGCATCATCGCCGTGCTGCTGGCGATCAACCTGCCGACGGCGAACGCCGCCGTGCTGGTGGCCGTCGCATTTGCGGTGGCTTCCAGCGGCAACCTACCCGTCATCCTCTTCACCCTCTTCTGGAAGCGGTTCAACACGGTAGGCGCCGTTTGCGGCCTGATCGGCGGAACGTTTGTCTCGATCTTGCTGGTGATCATCGGCCCCGGTTTCGGGACGGTGCCGGCGGCTCATCCAGCCTTCGCGCTGTCCAACCCGGGCATCGTCAGCATCCCACTCGGGTTCATCTTCGCGATCGCCGGCACCTACATCGGTGAAGCGCTCGGCGGCGACACGCGCGCAAAAGCGATGTATCCAGAGATTGCTGTCCGTTCGCAGACCGGCGTCGGCGCGGAGCCGAGTTCCGTTATCGAGGAGCGAATCCCCGCGGTCGTCTAAGACTCGATTTCGAAATAGGGGCGGGCCTCGAGCCCGCCCCTATCTATCTCTAGTGGAACGAGGCTACTCAGTAACCGAGGGTCCGGCCGTAGTCGCGCAGGATCGCGAGCCGATGTTTTTCCTGCTTGGCGACCTCGTGGGCTACGTCCTCAGCGGAGCGCCTCGGGTCGGCGTCACCTGGCTGGCGACCTGAGTCAGTCCTCCTGCGCTTGCCGAGTAACTTCTTGATTTGCGACCAGCCTATCATTACTCGGCTCACGCAGCTGTGTTAGACGCGTAAGTACTCCGCAACATCCTTGGCGATCCGCTCCAGATTGCCAAGCTCGAGGGCAAGTTCGCCAGTGACTTTCCAATTCGCGGCTGGAGAGTCTTTCACTTCAACGTCGACGCGTACACGCGAAACCCGGTCGTGGGTGAATTTGAGCGTGACTTCACTGTCCGTCGTAGACCAGAACTTTTCTCCCTTCCATCCGCGCCACTCTTTAGCCATTTCAGCGAAGACTTTCGCCAAACGTCGCCCGTCTCGCGCATAGTCGTTGTACGCATCGAGCGGGCGGGTTGATGCTCGAAGCTCACGCAACTGAATCGTGAGCACGTAGGTATCGACTGGGGTGGCCACTCCTTTCGGTTCTGCGTCAGAAAGCTCTATCCATTTGTCTGGATCGGTCGTGGCGATAATGATCTGATCCACCGTTAGGCCAAACGCTTTGATTCCGTTTGGAGGGGTACGGTTTGGGCGGTGAGAGGCTCGAACTCCCGACATTCTGCGTGTAAAGCAGACGCTCTACCAGCTGAGCTAACCGCCCTGGGCGACTAATTATGCAACGTGGGCGGCGGGCGTCCCCGACAGCGCGAAGCGCTCGGAGAAGCGGGCGACGACAGCATCTTCCACCGCCACCATCGGCGGCGCGGCACCAAGCTCGACGGCCATCGAGGTCACACCCTTGTCCGGGATTCCGCAGGCCAGGATGTGCGTGAAGAGGCTGAGGTCGGTGGACACGTTGAGGGCAAAGCCGTGGGTGGTGACGCCCTGCGAGACCTTGACGCCGATCGCCACGATCTTGCGATCGCCGATCCAGACGCCGGTGTAGCCGGAGAGCCGGCCCGCGGTGATCCCGAAGTCGGCGAGAACGTCGATCAGACAGCCCTCGAGGTTGCGCAGGTAGAGGCCGACATCGGGTGTTGGGCCCAAATCGACGATCGGATAGCCGACCAGCTGGCCGGGACCGTGATAGGTGACATCCCCGCCGCGATCGACGTCGAGACAGGTGATGCCGCGCGCCGCAAGTTCTGCCTCGTCAAGAAAGACATGATCGCGCGTGCCACTCCTTCCGATGGTGTAGGTGTGTGGATGCTCGAGCAGCACCAGCGTGTCGGGGATCACCCCCGCGCGGCGTTCGTCGGCCAACCGCCGCTGGAGAGCCCAGGCTTGCTCATAAGGAACTCGCCCGAGCCGGCGAACGTCCATGATCACCCCGCGGCGGCCCGGGCCGGGACCTGGCTGGCCGCGTGGTACGAACTGCGGACCAACGGACCGGACTCGACATGCCGGAAGCCGAGCTTGAGGGCCTCGACCTTGAGCATGGCAAACTCGTCCGGCGTCACGTAGCGCGCGATCGGCAGGTGGTTGGGGCTGGGCCGCAGGTACTGTCCGACCGTCAGGATCTCGACGTCGTGGGCGCGCAGGTCACGGAAGACCTGGATTACCTCGTCGATCTCCTCGCCGAGACCAAGCATGATCCCGGACTTGGTGTAGACCGTCGCGTCCATCCGCTTGGCGCGTTGCAGCAGCTCGAGTGAGCGCGGGTAGCGGCCCTTCGGCCGCACTTGCGGGTAGAGGCCGGGCACAGTCTCGATGTTGTGGTTGAGGATGTCCGGCTTGGCGCGCATCACGGTAGCAAGCGCGGCCTCGTCGCCCATGAAGTCGGGGATCAGGACCTCGATGCCGCATTTCGGGATGCGCTTGCGGATCTGCCGGATGGTCCCGGCGAAAATAGCGGCCCCGCCATCCTCGAGCTCGTCCCGGTTGACCGAGGTGATAACCGCGTGGTGCAGCCCCATCCGCTCGACAGCCTCGGCGACGCGAATTGGCTCGCCAAGGTCGAGCACGCCCGGCCGCCCGGTCTTGACGGCGCAGAAGCCGCAGGCTCGGGTGCAGGTATCGCCCAGGATCATGAAGGTCGCGGTGCGAGCCTGCCAGCACTCCCCGATGTTGGGACAGCGCGCCTCCTCGCACACCGTGTGCAGCTCGAGGCCGCGCATGATGCCCTTCAGCTCGGAGTAGTTGTCGCCGCCGGGAAGGCGCACGCGCAGCCACTCGGGCCGCTTGGTGTCGATCGGGACGACCGCGTTCCGCTTCGAGCGGCCGTAGAACTTGATCGGGGCGGTGTCAGCCATCTGCCATAAGTATCCCAGAGGTCTGCCGAAAACCGGCGAGTCTCAGTACAACGGGACCTGCTCGGAGAAGCCTTCCAGCCAGCGGCGGACGCCCTGCAGGAAGCGGGCCGCGGAGACGCCGTCCAGCACTCGGTGGTCGAAGCTCAAGCACAGATTCATCATCGATCGGACCGCGATCGCGTCCCCCTCGATGACGACCGGCCGCTTGACGATCGCATCCATCGCCAGGATGCCCGCCTGCGGCGGCGCGATGATCGAGTAGGACAGGATGGTGCCGAAAGTGCCGGGGTTGTTGACCGTGAAGGTCGCTCCCTGGACGTCCGGGATGCCGAGCTTTCCCGCTCGCGCCCGCTTCGCCAGGTCGTCCGTCGACTTCGCCAGGCCGGCGATCGACATCCGGTCCGCCTGGTGGATGACGGGCACGATCAACCCGTCGTCGACCGAGACCGCGACGCCGACGTTGATGTCCTTGTGCAGGACCACGCCCTGGTCACTCCAGCTGGCATTGAGGATGGGCACCGCCTTCAGACCCTCGACCACCGCCTTGACGATGATCGGCACGTAAGTCAGGTCGATCCCCTCGCGCTGCTTGAAACTGTCCTTGACCTTCTGCCGGAAGCGCACGACGTTCGTCATGTCGACTTCGGCCACGGTCCAGGCGTGCGGGATCGTCTGCTTGCTCTTGAGCATGTTGCTGGCGATCGCGCGTCGCATCGGGCTGAGCGGCACCGTGGTTCCGGGCGACAGCGCCGGTGCCGTTGCGGACGCTGCCTGCTGCCGCTGCTCGCCGTTGGCCGCCGCCGGCTGCGCCCGCTTGGTGACGTAGTCTTCGATGTCCTTCTTGCTGATGCGTCCGCCGATTCCCGAACCTTCGATCCGGGCCAGCTCGGCGTCGCTGATGCGGTGTTCCTCGATCAGGGCGCGCACCGCCGGCGAGAGTCGCGTCCGACCCTCGGTCGAGCCCCCACCCTGACCCTCGGTGGCCGACTCCTCGGCGGGTGCGGGGGCGGCGATCGGCGTCGCTGACTGCGGCGTCGCGGCCTGCGGCGCCGGCTGCGACTTTGGCGCGGAGGGCGTCGCGGCGGCCGTTTCCTCGATTACGGCGATCTCGGTGCCGACGGTGACCGTCGCGCCTTCCTTAACCTTGATCTCCTTGAGGACGCCCGACAACGGCGCAGGGACCTCGGCATTGACCTTGTCCGTGATGATCTCGACCAGGCCCTCGTATTTCTTCACCTGGTCTCCCGGCTGCTTCAACCATTTCGAGATGGTTCCCTCGGTGATCGATTCACCGAGCTGCGGCATCTTGACGGAGGCCATGTGACGTCGGCCTAGACGGCCGCCAGCTCCCTGGCCTTGGCGAGGATCTTCTCGGGATTGGGCATAAAGGCCTCTTCGAGGACGTGGTTGAAGGGCATGGCGGGCACGTCCGGGCCGGTGACGCGCATCACCGGGGCGTCGAGTGCGTCGAAGGCGTTTTCCATGATGATCGCCATCACCTCGGCGGCGACGCCGGCGAAGGGGGTGTCTTCGTGCACCACCAGGACCTTGCCCGTCTTGCGCGCGGTTGCGATGATCGCCGCCCGATCGATGGGCCTGATGGTACGCAGGTCGAGCACTTCAGCCGAGATGCCATCCGCGGCCAGCTTCTCCGCTACCTCGAGGCAGTACGTGAGCATCAAGCCGTAGGCGATCAGGCTCAGGTCCTTCCCGTCGCGCTTCACGTCCGCCTTGCCGATGGGGACGACGCCGTCTCCGTCGGGCACCTCGCCCTTGACCAGCCGGTAGGTTCGTTTGTGCTCGAGATAGAGGACCGGATCCGGATCGCGGATCGCCGCCTTGAGCAGGCCCTTGGCGTCGGCCGGCGTTCCGGGCGCGACCACCTTGAGCCCGGGGACGTGGGCGAACATCGCCTCGATGCTCTGCGAGTGGTAGAGGGCGCCATGGACGCCGCCACCCCAGGGCGCGCGGATCACCATCGGCAGGTTGAAGTCGCCCGCCGTTCGATAGGAAAAGCGTGCCGCCTCCTCGATGATCTGGTTCATCGCGGGCGCGATGAAGTCCGCGAACTGGATCTCGGCGATCGGCCGCATGCCGTTGACCGCCGCCCCGATCGCGACGCCCACGATGCAGGACTCGGCGAGTGGCGAGTCGATCACTCGGAGCTCGCCGTATTTCTTGTAGAGACCGTCGCTGGCCAGAAAGACGCCGCCGCGATTGCCGACGTCTTCACCGATCAGAAAGACGCTTTCGTCGCGCGCCATCTCCTCGTCCATGCCGTCGCGAATCGCCTCGATGACGGTCTTGACCGCCATCAGGGCTTGAGCTCCTGCTTGAAGACGAAGGTCGTGAGGTCGTCCGCCGTCGGGTCGGGGGCCTGCTCGGCGTAGTCGGTGGCGTCCTCGACCTGCTGGTTGACCCGTTCGGTGATCTCTTGCTCGACCGGATCGAGCAAGGTGCCTGCCTCGCGCAGGTAGGTGGCATAGCGCTGGATCGGATCCTTCTGGCGCCAGATGGCGACCTCTTCCGCCTGCCGGTACCGCTTGTCGTCATCGTCGCTGGAATGCGCGGTGAAGCGGTACGTCTTGGCCTCGATCAAGGTCGGGCCCTCGCCCCGGCGGGCTCGCTCGACCGCCTGCCGCGCCACCTCGTAGCAGGCGAGGACGTCGTTACCATCGACGACCACCCCGGGGAAGCCGTAGCCCGCCGCCCGGTCGGCGACGTTCTGGATCGCCATCTGCTGTGACTGTGGCACCGAGATGGCGTAGCCATTGTTCTCGCAGACGAAGAGCACGGCCAGTTTGTGGATGCCGGCAAAGTTCATCGCCTCGTGGGTGTCGCCCTGGCTGGCGGCACCCTCGCCGAAGAAGGCGGCGGTGACCGCATCCTCCTTCCGTTGCTTGGAGGCCAGTGCCACGCCGGCCGCGTGCAGCAGCTGGGTGGCGACCGGGCTACCGCCCGTCACGATGTGCAGCCGCCGGCTGCCGAAGTGCCCGGGCATTTGCCGGCCGCCGCTGTTGGGATCCTCGCGGCGAGCGAAGAAGGACAGCATCTGGTCCCGCGCCGTCATCCCGAACCAGAGAACGACGCCCGCGTCGCGGTAGTAGGGCGCGACCCAGTCGGACCCCGGCCGCAGGGCCGCCGCAATCCCGACCTGGGCGCCCTCCTGGCCCTGGCAGGAGATGACGAAGGGTGCGCGCCCCTGCCGGTTGATCAACCACATCCGCTCGTCGACGGCGCGGGCAAGGCGCATGACCTCGTAAATCCGCAGCGCCTGCTCGTCGCTCAACCCAAGCGACCGGTGCCGGCTGCGGCCGCCTTTCGCCTCGACCTCCGTGGTTTTCAGGGCCATCGTTTAGATGTGGATCGCGACGCCGTCGACGGCCAGCGCGGCCTCCTTGACGGATTCGGAGACGGTCGGGTGAGGCGCGATGCTCGCGCCGATCTCCCAGGGCGTCGATTCGAGCAACTTGGCGAGCGCTGTCTCGGCGATCAACTCGGTGGCGTTGGGCCCAAGGATAAACACGCCCAGCAGGTCGCCGGATTCCTCGTCGCTAATGATCTTGACGAAGCCCTCGGTCTCCCCGAGGATGACCGACTTGGCGTTACCGGCGAGCGGGAATTTCCCAACTTTGACCTTGAGACCCTGGTCGCGCGCCTGCTTCTCCGACAGGCCCAGGCTCGCCACCTGCGGGTAGCTGTAGGTCGCCCGTGGGACCCGGTTGTAATCGAGGGGTTTGGGGTTCTTACCGGCGATCTGCTCCATGATGTGCTCGCCTTCGTAATAGGCGACGTGCGCCAGCAGGAAGTTCCCGATCACGTCGCCGGCGGCATACACGTTGGGGTGGCCGGTACGGTAGTGCTCGTCGGTCTTGATGTAGCCCTTCTCCAGCTGGATGTCCAGCTTCTCGAGCCCGAAGCCGTCGGTGATTCCCTCGCGACCGACCGCCACGAGCAGGCGCTCACCCTCGATGGTCTGGGTCTGCTCGCCGCTCTTGACCGCGACGGTCATCTTGCCGTTGGCCCGCTTGAGGGTGTCCGGCTGGAGCTGGGCGCCCGTCAGCACTTTGATGCCGCGCTTGGTCAGCACCTTCGCCAGCTGCTGGCCGACTTCCGCGTCCTCGAGTGGCAAGAGCGTCGGCAAGAACTCGACCAGGGTCACATCGGCACCGTAGCCGTTGTAGACGCAGGCGAACTCGGTCCCGACCGCGCCGGCGCCGACGATGACGATCGACTTGGGCATCTGCTCGAGGTTGACCGCGTGATCGCTGTTGATGACCCGGTCACCGTCCATGGTGAGCCCGGCCAGCGACTTGGGCCGAGAGCCGGTCGCGACCACGAGGTTGCGCGCGTTGATCGCCTCGCCGCTGCCCTTGACGACGACTTTGTGCTCCGACTCGATGGTGCCTTCGCCCTTGAAGACGGTCACCTTGTTCTTTTTCAGCAGGAACTCGACCCCGCGCCAGAGCTGGTTGACGACCGCTTCCTTCCGTTTGAGCACGGCCGGCCAGTCGATCTGCAGGCCGTCCGTCTTCAGGCCGAGCGCGCCGGCGCTATGGATCTGGTGGGCCAGCTCCGATGAGTGCAGGAATGACTTCGTCGGGATGCAGCCGCGGTGCAGGCAGGTCCCGCCGACCTTCTCCTTCTCGATGACTGCGACTTTGAGCCCCAATTGGGCTCCACGGATAGCGCCGACATATCCGGCGGAGCCGCCGCCGATGACGGCTACGTCAAACGCCTCATCCGGCATACAAAACGATTGTAGGCGACATCCGGCCGCCCACCTAACCCTCCAGCAATGCCAGTGCCGCGGTCAATTGCGTGTCCTTCGAGAAGTCGTTTGGGGTCCGGTCGACGGCATATTCGTCCTGCGCGTTGGCGAGCGTGACCGTCTTGTCGGGCGTGATGCCGGTCTTGTCAATCGAGTGATGATTGGGGGTCAGCCAGATCGCGATCGTCAGGTGAAGATCGCCGTCCCGCAGAGGGAAATCCTCCTGGACGGACCCCTTGCCGAAGGACTTGACGCCGACCAGCTGGGCCCGGCCGTGATCCTTGATCGCGCCCGCGGTGATCTCCGAGGCGCTCGCCGAGTTCTCGTTGAGCAGCACGACGAGGCGATTCCCGAAGGCGCGACCGGTACCGGTCACCTTCTTGACCTCCTCCTTGCCGCCGCGCGACACGAGGATGGTGCTGGTCCCCTGGTTGACGAACTCGCTGATCACGTCGTTGGCGGCGTCCACGTATCCACCGGGGTTATCGCGCAGATCCAGCACGACCATGTTGACCGAGCCCTTGAGATTGTCCCTGAGCGCCTGGTCGAACTCGGTCGCGGTCCGGCCGCCGAACTCGAAGATTCGCACGTAGAGCACGCGGTTATCGAAGACATGCGTGGCGACACTTGGCACGTTGATGTTCTCGCGGGTGATGTCGAAGCTCAGCGTCTGGCCGTTTCGACTGACCTGGAGCTTGACCGTGGTTCCCGCTTTGCCGCGGATGTGGCTCACCGCATCGTCGGCGGTCCACCCTTTGGTGCTCTGTCCGTCGACGGCGGTCACCACGTCCCCCGCCTTGAGGCCCGCTTTCTCCGCCGGCGTTCCCGGCATGATGCTGACGAGCACGATCTGGTCCGTCTTCTGCTGCACCGAGGCCCCGATCCCGGCGAACTGGCCGCTGAGGAAGCTCTGGTTGGCCCGGTACTCATCGGGGGTCAGGTAGCGGGAGAACTGGTCGCCCAGTGCGTTGACCATGCCGGCCGCGGCACCCTCGGTCAGCGTGACGCCGCTGGCATCGGGCTTGACGTAGTGCTGCTGGATGGTCGTAAAGACCTGGTCGAGTGTGCGGTAGTCGACATTCGATTTCGGCGGCGTGTAGAAGAGCAACGACTTCGACCAATCGGGTGCGAAAGCACCAAACTGAAACTCGGCGAGGCTACCGCCGTAAAAGGCGCCGACCGCCACCACCAGCAGGATCGCGATGTTCTTGCCTTTTGACATCAGTCGATTATCGTTCCGACCCTGTGCAGGAGAGTCAGGCTGGGGGGTGGCGTTGGGATCGATCACGCCGGGAGGTAGGCGAGCGGATCGACAGGCATGCCGCCCAGGTCGATCTCGAAGTGGAGGTGCGGTCCCGTGGAGTTCCCGGTGCTTCCCTCATAGCCGATGATGGTGTCCTTGTCGACCTGGACGCCGTCGCCAACGGCCCAGCCCGAGAGGTGCCCGTAGAGCGTGGTGAAGCCTCCGGCGTGGACGATGACGACGTAGCGCCCGTAACCGCAGAGCCCACCGCCCCAGGTACAGCCCATCGTGAAGTTGTGCACGATTCCGCCGTCGGCGGCGTGCACCGGGGTGCCGTAGTCAGTGGCGATGTCGAGGCCGCTATGGAAGTGCAAGCTCGGGCAGCTGGGATCGTAGGGCTCGAATGGATAGGTCGTGCACCCGAATCCCTGCGTGATGACGCCGTCCAGTGGCCACTTCCACTTGCCCGACGAGCGCGCGCGGAAGCTTTCCCGAATCAAGCTGGCAATTTGTGCCTGCAGCGCGGCGCGCTGCGCCTGCATCTCGGCCAGCTGTCGCTGGAACTGTGCCTCGATGGCGGCGATCTGTTGCATGCGCGCGGAACGCTGGTCCCGCACCACCTGGAGCTGCGCCTTCTGATCCTGGATCTGCTTGACGACCTGTTTCTGTTCGGTCTGCTTGGCTTCGAGGTCGGTCTTCATCGCCTCGATCGCCGCTCGTTCTTTCTGCAGCTCGGCGAGCTGGCGGCGGTCTTCGCGAACGATGTCGTTGAAGAAGAAGACACGGTTCATCAAGTCGGTGAAGTTTGCGGCAGAGAAGACCAGCTCGAGGCCGCTGACCTGGCCGCTTTTGTACATGATGCGCATACGCTGGCCGAAATCGGCGATGTGCTTGGCGAGCTCCGCCTGCTTGGTCGCCAGCTCCTCCTTGGCCTGTTCCACCTGTTGCCCGAGGAGGACGAGCTTCGCGGTCTCCTGGTCGATCTGGCCCTGAACGGATGTCAGCTGCGCGTCCAGCGCGGCAATTTGCGCCTGCAGGGCGCGCTCCTGGTCGAGGAGTTGCCGGATCTGCGTCCGGGTCGCGACGATCTGCCCGTTGAGGCCTTGCAACTGATGCTGCTTGTCGTAGATCGTCTCCGAGACGGTGCTGAGAAGCAGCACGGTCAGCACCGCGATGGCGAGTGCCCCGTGCCGGCGGGCCCGCCTCACTGCTTGAGGAACCGCCTTATGCCCAGATAGCTCCCGACGCTTCCCAGTAAGAGGCCGAAGCCGAGCATCGCCGCCAGCACCACCCGCAGGTAGGAGGGGTCGAAGGCGAGCGGCACGAAGATCAGCACGCTTTGCAGGTTGGCGACCGCCGGCCGGTAGCCAAAGCCAACAATGAGTACCGCCACCACCGCGCCGACAACTCCAACGATCAGCCCCTCGACGATGAAGGGCCAGCGTACGAACCAATCGGTGGCGCCCACCAGCTTCATCACTTCGATCTCCTTACGGCGGAGATAGATGGCGGTCCGGATGGTGAGCATGATGATGAAGACCGACAGCCCGGTGAGTCCGATGATCAGGACGAGCCCCGCGATGCCCGCCACGCGCGCCAGAAGAATGATCTTGTCGATGACGTTGGGCTCGTAATTCGTGGCCGGCGATTTATCGACCAGCGGCGAGGTCCGCACCTCCTGGTCGATCGCCCCCAGGTCGCGAATGTCCTTGACCGTCACGTCGAGGCTGGCGGGCAGCGGATTGGTCCCCAGGGTATCGATCACGCTCGGGTCCAACGCGGGCAGCTGCCGAAATCTTGCCATCGCCTGGTCCTTCGACACGTACTCCACGCTGCTCACCCGCGGGTCGCTCTCCAGGTGCAGTTTGAAATCCATGGCGCTGCTGAGCGGTGTGCTATCGGCCAGGTAGACGGAGATGGCACTGGCCTTGGTTTTCTCCAGCGCCACGATCTGGTCGAGCGAGTGCAGGACGAGCAGCAGGCTGCCGAGGGCGAGCAAGACCACCCAGACTATGAGCACGCTGGCGATGCTGACCGCGGCGTTGCGCCAGAAGTTCTGCCACGCGCTGCTGAAGGCGAAATCAATGCGATTCCAGAGCCGGTGCATGGTACCCTCCTGCATCCTCGTCTCTGACGATCTGGCCGCCTTCGATCGCCACCACCCGGCGTCGCATGACGTCGACGATCTCCCGGTTGTGCGTCGCCATCAACACGGTGGTGCCGCGTGCATTGATCTGCAGCAGCAGTTGAATGATCTCCCACGAGGTGGCCGGATCGAGGTTTCCCGTCGGCTCGTCTGCGAGAAAAATCCGCGGGTCGTGGACGAGGGCCCGGGCGATCGCCACCCGCTGCTGCTCGCCACCCGAAAGCTGGTCGGGGTATTTGCTCTCTTTTCCTTCGAGCCCCACGATGCTGAGCACTTCCTCGACCTTCGGCTTGAGATGGCGCAGCGCGCCCTCCGTGACGCGCAGCGCGAAGGCCACGTTCTGGAACACCGTCAGGTTGGGTAACAGCTTGAAATCCTGGAAGACCATGCCGATCTTCCTGCGGAGGTACGGCAGGTGGCGCCGCTTGAGCCGGCTCAGGTCCTGTCCTTCGATGTGGATGCTGCCGGCGGTCGCCTTCTCTTCGCGGATCAAGAGGCGCACCAGCGTGGACTTCCCGGCGCCGCTGGGACCGACGAGAAAGACGAAGTCCTGCTTGGGAATTTCGAGCGTGACGTCGCGCAGCGCGACTGTGCCATTGGGATAGGTCTTCTGCACGCCCTGCAGGCTGATCTGCGGGGCGGCGGGGACTACCGCGGCCACGCGTGCCTTCGCTGGCAACAGCGTCGTGCGTGTCGGATGGGTCGTGATTGTTGCAGGCACGTGAGCAAATCCATTCCGAAAGCCGGGGTCACGGCACGCAGGGCCCTTTCGGGCCGAATGACTCGCGCAGTATAGGGCATCTCGTCGCGCATTGCTGTGTCCCTTCACTCAGCGTCCAAAGTGGGCGGGACTACCCTCTTTATACTCAGCCGAATGCCCGAGCTGGCCGCCCCACTCGTCCGCGTCGAGCGTGGCGGCGTCGAGGAGGCCATCCACCTCGGCCACCTGGCCGTGGTCGATGCGGGTGGCCGGCTGCAGGCGAGCCTCGGCGACCCGGGACACGTCACCTACTTTCGATCCTGCGCCAAGCCCTTCCAGGCGATTGGCAGCCTGAGTGCCGGGATCGCCACACGCTACGAGCTCGGCGCCGAGCACCTCGCTATCATGGCCGCCTCGCACAACGGCGAGCCGCGCCATGTCGAGCTCGTCCGCGACCTGCTGCGTCGCGCCGGAATCGACGAGTCCGCACTGCAGTGCGGTGCGCACTGGCCCTACTACGAACCCGCCGCGACGGCGGCGCGCCGCCAGATGGACGAACCTCTAGTGGTCTTCAATAACTGCTCTGGCAAGCACGCCGGCATGCTGGCCGCCGCGCGCGCCCTCGACGGACCGCTGGAAACCTACCTCGATCCCGCCCATCCCATCCAGCAGCGCATCCGCGGCGTGATCGAGGCGTTCACCGGCTGCCCGCCCTCGGCAATCCACTACGGGATCGACGGCTGCAGCGCACCCAACCCCGCCGTGCCGCTTGCCGCCATGGCGCGAAGCTTCGCCGCGCTGGTGACCTCCACCGACGAGACGCCAAAAACCGTTGTCGCCGCGATGACACAGCAGCCATACCTGATCGGCGGCACCGACCGCTTCGATACGCGGTTGATGGAAATCACCGGTGGGCGGTTGCTGGCCAAGGGCGGCGCGGCCGGCGCACATTGCACCGGCGACCGCCGCACGGGCCACGGGCTGGCGGTGAAGCTCGATAGCGGTGACGGGACCTGGACCGCGGTGGCGGTGATGGCGGCGCTCGAGCGACTCGGCTGGCTCGACAACGGCGAGGCCGACGCGCTTAGCAGCTTTGCCCGGCCGACGCTCCGCAACCACAAGCGGGTGGCGGTCGGAACGGTGCGAGCCGTTCTCCAGGATATTGTGACGGCCGTGTAACGGGAAGCGTGACCGGACCGTGTCCCGGGGTTATACGCGGGTGCGTCGATTGCTGGGATGGCCCCACCCGCGCCAGCTTGCCCTGAGCGCCCTGATCGGGATCTTGCTCGCCTTCTATGCCTGGCGCTTCCTGCTGCCCCTGCTCGGCCCACAGGCGCCCCGCGCCGATGACTTCCTGGACTACCTGTTCGCGGCTCAGCAGATCGCATCCGGGGGGAATCCATACGACGGCTTCATCCGCAACCACGTGGCCTGGGATTGGTCGTTGAGCAGCGGCTATCTCTATCCGCCGGCCTTCGCCGTGACCCTGATTCCCCTCACCTGGATCGCCAACGACCTCGCTGTCCGGATCTGGTTGTTCCTCATCCAGGCGGCGGTCCTCGCCAGCGTGCTGATCATCTATCGGACGATCGGTCGGCCCAGCCGCGTAGAGCTGCTCGCCCTGGTCGCGGTGCTCACGACCTTCTTCCCGCTGGCCAACACCGTCCTTGCCGGAACGATGAACTCGCTGCTTTTGCTGTTGCTCACCGGGGCATGGGCTTTCTGGCTCCGGCGCCGCGATGTCGCCGGCGGCGTCTTGCTGGGCGCCGCCGCCGTCTTCAAGCTCTTTCCCGCCGCCCTGCTCCCCTACCTCGCCTGGCGACGCCACTGGAAATGGCTGGCCGCGGCGACCGCGACCGGAGTCGCCGGGCTGGCGCTCGGTCTTGCTGTGACCAGCCTTGACCACAACATCTATTACTTCCGTGAGATGCTGCCTCACCTCGCGGCCGGCACCGGCTACCGGGAGAACCAGTCGCTGGCGGGCGTCGCCGCCCGCATCTGCGATCCCAACACCGCGAACGCCGGCGGGAGTTCCGGCTGGTGCGGCCGGCTGATCGACTGGCCGGCAGTGTTCCTGTTGCTCGCCATCGTCTGGCGGATGACGTCGCGGGTGTCGCGGTCGGGGCTCGAGTTCGCCCTCGCCGTTACCGCCCTGCCCTTGATCAGCAGCGTCACGTGGAGCTTTCCGCTCGTGATCCTCATCCTGCCGATCGCCATGCTCGTGCGCCAGGCGCTGCGCGGCCGGATGTCCCGGGGCCAAATCCGCGGGCTGCTGGTAGCCTGGGTCTGCTTCTCAGCGGCACCGGCCATCCATTACCTGCTGATCCTCTATCCCCTCCCCCACTGGTCGGGCCCGCTCGACGTGATCCCGCTGGGCGTGACCCGGCTGGTGAGCATCGTTGTCGCGCTCCGTAAGGAGCGTCGCACCGAGTCAGCGCTCCCGGCGCCGGCGATGGCAGCCTAAGCGATGAGTCTGGCTGGCGGTCGAGCAATCCGACTTGCGATCGCTGTCAGCCTGGCGATACAGGGGACGATCGCGATTGTTGGAATACTGAGTGGTGGGTACTTCGGAGCGCCAGTCCCGTATGGGGACTCCGGCGGGATCACTTTTGACCTACTCGGCGGATTCTTCGACTTCGTCTGGCCCATATTCCTTCTGGATGTCGCGCTGGCGTCAATACCGCTGTATCTCTGCATCCGTCCGTTGCCCTCGGGTTGGACAGGTGTGCTCGTGGCATTGATCCTCCTTGGCGCACTGATGTTGAGCGCGGCCGTCCTGGAAACTGCGTGGGCTGGCGACGCTAACGGCGTCAATTGGACGCAAGTAGTCGTTGCCGGCGCGGTCGCGCTACTCGGCGGCGGCATCCTGGCCGCAGTCGGACGCGCCCGCAGCGATCGTTAGGCAGCCTTCCCTTCGCGGCCGGCGTCGAGGCGCAGGAAGGTTTCCATGAAGTTGTCCAGGTCGCCGTCCAGCACCGCCTGAACGTTGCCGGTCTCAAAACCGGTCCGGTGGTCCTTCACCAGCGTGTACTGATGCAACACATAGCTGCGGATCTGGCTGCCCCACTCGTTGGACTGGTGCTCGCCTTTGAGCTCCTGCCGCTGCTCCGTTCGCTGCCGCTCGCGCAAAGCTACCAGCCGCGAGCGCAGCACCTTGAGCGCCATGTCGCGGTTCTTCATTTGTGAGCGCTCGTTCTGACAGGTGACGATGATGCCGGTCGGCAGATGCGTCATGCGCACGGCGGACGAGGTCTTGTTGACGTGCTGCCCGCCGGCGCCGCTCGACCGGTAGACGTCGACTTTCAGATCTTCGGGGCGGATCTCGATGTCGGTGTCGTCCTCGATCTCGGGGATCACCTCGACCAGGGCGAAGGAGGTGTGCCGTCGATGCGCCTGGTCGTAGGGGGAGAGACGGACCAGTCGGTGCACGCCGCGCTCCGCGCGTAACCAGCCGAAGGCGCGCTTGCCCGTGATGCGAACGGTCACGCTCTTGTAGCCGGCCTCTTCGCCCGGTGCTTCGTCGAGGATCTCGGCGTGCATCTTGCGCCGTTCCGCCCAGCGCAGGTACATGCGCAGCAGCATGTCGGTCCAGTCCTGCGAGTCGGTCCCTCCGGCGCCGGCGTGGATGCTGACCAGGGCTGGGTGCTCGGCGTAGGGGTTGGCGAAGAGGAGGTCGACCTCCTGCCGGCTGACGTCCTTGTCCAGCAGTTCGAGGTCCTCCCGCAGCGTGGCCTCGATGTGCCCGTCGCCCTCGGCGATCGCCATCTCGGCGAGGCCGATCACGTCGCGGGCGCGCGCCTCCAGCTTGTGCCAGACCGAAACTTCGTCGCGAATCCCCTTGGCTTCCTGGGCCAGCCGCTGAGCGCGCGGCGGATCCTGCCAGAGGTCGGGGTCGCTTAGCTCCTTCTGGAGCGCGTCGAGGCGCGCGTCCTTCTCGGCAACGTCAAAGATGCTCCTGGAGCTGGAGGATCTTTTTCAGCAGGTCGTTGGCGCGCTCGAGGATCTCGTCCATGATTCAGTGTCCGTGGCAGTTCTTGAAGCGCTTGCCGCTGCCGCAGGGGCAGATGTCGTTGCGGCCGACGCCGGCAAAGTTGAGGCTCTGCGGCCGCCGGAATGGTGGGCGGGTGGGAGCAGCGCTCGCCGGGGCGGCCTTGGGCGCCTTCGGCGGCTGGGCCACGTCCTCCGCTCGCCCGGGGTTCGCCACGGTGGCGGCCTTGACCCGAGCGGCCTTGGTGGCTGACGTTTTGATCGACTTTTTCTTACTCATTCGCCCTCGTATCTACCCATCCGGCGGTCCATCTTACCGTCCGTGGCACTTCTTGTACTTCTTGCCGCTGCCACACCAGCAGGGATCGTTGCGTCCCAGCTTGCCCGCCCCAACCGGCGCGGTGTTCCCCTCGCCACCATTGGGGCTGGCCGCGGTAGCGGTCGCGGCGGCGGTCGCGAGCGCGGCCGGTGGCGTCGGCGTGGGGGGCTCCTTGACCAGCTGGACACGAAAGACCGTGGAGGCGATGTCGAACTGGATGCCGTTGAGCAGTTCCTGGAACGCCTGGAAAGCCTCGTTCTTGTACTCGACCAGGGGATCTTTCTGGCCGAAGGCGCGCAGGCCGATGCCCTCCTTGAAGTGCTCCATCTCGGTGAGGTAGCTGATCCACTTCGAGTCGATGGTCTTGAGCACGACGAACTGCTCGATCTTGCGCATCATCGGCTCGGTCATCTCCGTTTCCTTGGCCTTGTACGCCGCGTCGGCGTACTCCATCAGGCGCTCGACGGCGGCTTCCTTGGTCTCGCCGAACTCGTCCGCGGCGAGCTCGCTGAAGGGTGGCAGGGGAAAGACGGCGCCGAGCTGCGCGACGAGGCCCTCGAGGTCCCAGTTGTCGGGGTGGCGTGATTCGCAGTGCTCGTTGACGGCGTCTTCGACCGCCTTGCGGATCCAGTCCTGGACCTGCTCCCGGAGATCGGCGCCTTCGAGGACTTTGCGGCGCTCGCCGTAGATGATCTCGCGCTGCTTGTTCATGACGTCGTCGTACTCGACGAGGTAGCGGCGGGCGTCGAAGTTGTGCCCCTCCACCTTGGTCTGGGCGCCCTCGATCTGTCGGGAGACCAGCCGTGACTCGATCGGCTCGTCATCGGCGACGCGCAGCATGTTCATCATGCCCTTGATGCGTTCACCGCCAAATATCCGCATCAGGTCGTCGTCCAGCGCCAGGAAAAAGCGCGACGAGCCGGGGTCGCCCTGGCGGCCAGCCCGGCCGCGGAGCTGATTGTCGATGCGGCGGCTCTCGTGCCGCTCGGTGCCCACGATGTGGAGTCCGCCGCCGACCGCCACGCCAGGGCCGAGCACGATGTCGGTACCACGGCCGGCCATGTTGGTCGCGATCGTCACCGCACCGGGCTGACCGGCATTGGCGACGATCAGCGCTTCGCGTTCGTGCTGCTTGGCGTTGAGCACCTCGTGCGGCACGCCGCGCTTTTCCAGCAGCCGGGCGAGACGCTCGGACTTCTCGACCGAGACCGTGCCGACCAGCACGGGGCGTCCCTTGCTGGCGACGTCCTGGATCTCGTCCGCGACCGCCTTGAACTTCGCGTCCTCGGTCTTGTAGATGAGGTCGGCATGATCATCCCGGATCATCGGCTTGTGGGTGGGAATCACGACCACCTGCAGCTTGTAGATCTTGTCAAACTCCTCGGCCTCGGTGACCGCGGTTCCCGTCATGCCGGCCAGCTTGGTGTAGAGGCGGAAATAATTCTGGTACGTGATGGTGGCGAGCGTCTGCGTCTCCTGCTGGACCTTGACGCCCTCTTTCGCCTCCACCGCCTGATGCAGGCCGTCCGACCAGCGGCGACCCGGCTGCTGGCGGCCGGTGAACTCGTCGACGATGATGACCTCGCCGTCCTTGACGAGGTAGTCGCGGTCGCGATGGAACAGCGTGAAGGCCTTGAGCGCCTGGTTGATCTGGTGCGCCTCGTCGACATGTTCGAGCTCGTAGACGTTTTTGATGCCCGTCCAACGCTCGATCTTCGCGATCCCCTCCTCGGTCAGCGCCGCCGACTTCGTCTTCTCATCGACGGTGAAATCGTCCGTGGCCAGCCGCGGGATCAGGCGCGCGTACTGGTAGTACTTTTCGGTCGACTCCTGGCCCTGGCCGGAGATGATCAGCGGGGTGCGCGCCTCGTCGATCAGGATGCTGTCGACCTCGTCGACGATGGCGAAGTTGAGGCCCCGCTGGACGCACTGGGCGAGGTCGACCGCCATGTTGTCGCGCAGGTAGTCGAAGCCGAACTCGCTGTTCGTGCCGTAGGTGATGTCGGCCTGGTAGGCCTCGGCCCGCGTGATTGGTCGCAAGTGCTGCAGCCGCGGATCGGGATGGGTTTCGTCGAGGAAGTCGGGGTCGTAGAGCAACGACATCTCGTGCCCGATGACCGCCACGCTCATCCCCAGCGCGTGATAGACGGGCCCGTTCCAGCCGGCATCGCGCCGGGCCAGGTAGTCGTTGACGGTGATCAGGTGGGCGCCCTTGCTTTCCAGCGCATTGAGATAGAGCGGCAGGACCGCGACCAGGGTCTTGCCCTCACCGGTCTTCATCTCGGCGATCTTTCCCTGGTGGAGCACGATGCCGCCCACCATCTGGACGTCGAATGGGCGCAAACCGATGGTCCGGCGGGCGGCTTCACGCACCACCGCGAAGGCCTCCACCAGCAGGTCGTCGAGCGCTTCACCATTCTCCAGCCGCTGGCGCAACTCGGCCGTTTTCGCGCGCAGCTCGTCATCGGTGAGCTTCTCGATCAGTGGCTCGAGTTCGCTGATGTCGGCAACCCGCTCGAGGTGTCGCTTGACCTCCCGCGCGTTCGGATCGCCTAGGACTTTGGTAAGGACGCTCATGGATTACACGCTAATGCCGCAACCAGTAAGCATACCCGCGCCGTGGCGGTCCAAACGGCGCCTCCGGCTATGAGAGGTCCGCTTCCAGCAAGCCGAGGGACCCGTCGTGGCGCCGGTAGAGCAGATTCAACTCCTGGCTGTCTTCGTTGAGGAAGAGGAAGAAGGCGTGCCCCAGCTGCTCCATCTCCTCGCGCGCGAGGTCCTCCGACATGGGCCGCATCTTGAAGCGCTTGATACGCGCTACTCCGTTGGAGCGCACGGGCGTCGATGCCGCCTCGGACGCGGTCTTGCCGATGGCCGCCGCGGGCTTGGAGCGGCGATGGTCCTTGAGCTTCTCCTTGTGCTGGCGAATCTGCCGGTCCATCTTGTCGACCACGAGATCGACGGCCTCGTTCATGTGTTCCGCCGACTGGACGGCCTTGAGGATGTTGCCGGTGCGACCGGTGACATGCACCGTGAGCTCGGCGACCTTCATCGTCTCCAGGCTCTTGTTCTTCTCCGTGCCGAGCTCCATGCGCGCCTGCAGGATGTGGTCGAAATGGCGCGCCAGCTTCTCGAGCTTGGCCTGTGCGTAGGTCTTCATCTGGGGATCGGCCGCGGACTTCTTGGCCTGGATCAAGATCTCCATGGTGGCCTCCTGCGAGATCTCGAGATTGACTGAGTATAGCGAGACCACCAGGCGAGCTGCGCCTAGGCGCGAGCGACCCGAACCGGGTTACTTGGCTGGACGCTCGTTGGCGCGGCGATCCGGGAAGACACGCGACAGCTCCGGCGGGATCGGTACCCCGGCGGCAAACAGCTTGTCCATGATGTGCGGACGGATCCCGGTTGGCCGGAAGACGCCGGTCATGACGCCGTTCTTGTCGGCGCCGTGCGACTCGTAGAGGAAGATTTCCTGCATCGTGATGGTGTCGCCTTCCATACCGGTGATCTCCGTGATGCTGGTTACCTTGCGCTGCCCGTCGCGCATGCGCGAGAGCTGCACGATCAAGTCGATCGCGGACGCGGTCTGCTGCCGGATGGCCCTCATCGGCAGGTCGATGCCGGCCATCAGCACCATCGTCTCCAGGCGGGAGAGGGCGTCGCGGGTGGTGTTGGCGTGCAGTGTGGTGATCGAGCCGTCGTGGCCGGTGTTCATCGCCTGCAGCATGTCGAGCGCCTCTCCGGCACGGCACTCACCAACCACGATGCGGTCGGGGCGCATGCGCAGCGCGTTGATGACGAGGTCGCGGATGCCGACCTTGTTCTCGCCATTGAGGTCCGGCGGGCGGGACTCCATGCGGCAGACGTGCTCCTGGTGGAGCTGCAGCTCGGCGGCGTCTTCGATGGTGACGATGCGCTCGTCGGGCGGGATGAACGAGGAACACACGTTGAGGAGCGTCGTCTTGCCGGTACCGGTCCCACCCGAGATCAACAGGTTCGCGCGCGCCATGACGCACGCCTTGAGGAAGCCGACCGCCTCGTTGGTGATGGTGCCGAAGCCGACGAGGTCCTCCGCCTGGAAGGGATCGCGGGAGAACTTTCGGATGGTGAGCATCGGCCCGTCGAGCGCGATCGGCGAGATGACGGCGTTGACGCGCGAGCCGTCGAGCAAGCGGGCGTCGACCATCGGGGTGCGGAAGTCGATGCGGCGGCCGACCGCCGAGACGATGAAGTCGATCACCCGCAGCAGGTGGTTCTCGTCGTCGAACTTGCGGTCGGTGAGGAGGATCTTGCCGTTGCGCTCGACATAGACGTTTTCATGGCCGTTGACCATGACTTCGGTCAAGCTATCGTCGAGCACCAGGTCCCGGATGGGCCCCAGCGCCTCGTAATAGCGAGCGAGCTCGTCCTGCGAAACCTCGGACGCGTTGACCATCTAAGTCACAATCCCCCAAGACAGAAAATCCGTGGACAGGCCGACTGTCCCGGGCTATGTAACGGCGACCGCCGGCAAAGTTTGCGCGACCGCCAGCACCAGGAAGGCCCCGATCGAGCCGCCAGCTTCGGCTACCGCCTCGGCGGCGGACGTCAGGGTGGCGCCGGTGGTACAAACGTCGTCGACGAGCCCCAGGTGGTCCCCGGGAGGCTGGGGGCCGCTCCAGCGGAAGGCTCCCGCCAGATTGGCCCTCCGCTCGGCCTGGCTCAAGCCCACCTGGGCGGGCGTGGCGCGAACGCGGGTCAGACCGCTGACCAGCGGGATGCCCAGCGCACTGGCAAGCTCGGCGGCCAGCCGCTGCGCCTGGTTGAAGCCGCGCTCGCGCTGGCGTCGGGGATGGAGCGGCACAAAGGTGAGGGCCGGCATCAATAGTCCGGCGGTCACGACGGCGCGACCCAGGGGTGGCGCGAGCACCGACGCCAGCTGCGGCCGCGGCCGGTACTTGTAGGTATGGATCGCCTGCTGCAGCGGCCCGTCGAACCGGCTCGCCGCCACCAGCGGGATGCCGGCCAGCGTGGTCGCCGAGGGAGGTCGCAGCGTCCCGGCGCAGGCGACACACCACGGTGCGCCATAGGCGCCACAGCCGCCGCAGCGCGGCGGAAAGATCAAGTCGAGCAGGCTCACCTCAGGCGACCAGAAGCTGGTCGCCCGGCTTGATGACGAGGCGGCGGATCGTGCCGGCCGGAAGCTCGGCGACCCTATCAGCCCGCCAGACGAAGGGCACCATCCCGATCCAGGGCAGCAGCCGCTCGTAGGTCTTCACGACGACACCCTTCTTGTCGACGAAGACGGCATCGATGGGGAAGCGCATGAACATCATGTGGATGCCATTGCAGCCATTGATCATCAGCCCGCCGTTCTCCGGTAGCCGCGCCCGACCCATCAAGCCCATCCCCGCGGTGATGAAATTGCTCGCCACCTCGAGCGGCTCGGCGACGATGGACCCGTCTTGTTTTGTTAGTCGCAAAACTCTTTCTCCGTGTTGATTATATCGCGCTTACCCGACAAACGCAGTTACGCAGAGACTTATTGCGCCGGTGCGCCGTCCAGCGGCTCGCGGCGCACTCGCGCATAAGAACGTGCGCTCGTGTGCTCGCACGAGCCGCATGCGGCGCCGGCGCATTACGCGCGAAAGCGCGGCTCGCCCTGCGGGCTCGCTGTTCTGCTTATTTATGTTGAAACGTATGGATAATAATGATCACTGCTGGGCCCATCAGCACGATGAACAGGGTCGGGAAGATGCAGCCGATCATCGGGAAGAGCATTTTCAGCGGGGCCTGCGCGGCCTTCGGCTCGCTGACGGCGGCGGCGCCGCATCTCTTCCGACTGGATGCGGAGCACTTTCGCGATACCGACACCGAGCTGTTCCGACTGGATCAGCGCCTGGATGAAGGTGTGCAGCTCCTCGACACCGGAGCGGCGACCCATGTCATCGAGCGCCTCCAGACGAGGCCGGCCGAGCCGGATCTCGTTGAGCACCTGCGCGAACTCATCAGAGAGCGCGTTCTTGAACTTTTCCGTGAGCCGCCCGATGGCGGCGTCGAAGCCAAGGCCGGCCTCGACCGAAATGGTCAGCAGGTCGAGCGCGTTGGGCAGCGCCAACCGCAACTCTTTCTGCCGCCCCTTGATCTTGTTGTTGAGCCAGACGTCGGGGAGGAAGCGACCGAGCAGGAAGCCGACGCCGAGTGCCGCCCCCTTGAGCGGAAGGCTCGTGACCCCCATCACCCCGACCAGGCCCAGGGCCACCAGGGCGATGACGATGCCGACGATCACCTTGACGACCTCGAGGCCGTTGACGCTGAGCGCGTAGGGCCGGCCGGCGAGGTTGATCTTGTTCTGGACGACGACCTGGCGGTTCTTCGCCATGCGGGCGGTGAGCAAGCTGCCCAGCCGCTCCAGCACCGGCTTGATGAAGCGCTCGCTGAACGGCAGCGAGAGCTCGATTTCGTCGAGCGTCAGGTTGTGGTCGCGATACTGCGCCAGGCGTTCCGCGATGAGGTCCTGTCGGGGTTTGGCCGTCACGGCCTGCATCGCGATGATGATGCCGGCGAAGGCCAGGAAGGCGAAGACGATAGTGAAAATACTCATTCGCTACACCTGGATGTTCGTGATTTTCGAGATGATGCCGTAGCCGATCGCGATCGAGACCAGGCCCATCCCGATGAGGACGTAGCCCAGCCATTCGTGGAAGAGCGGCGTGATGTAGGTCGGCGAAATAAAGGTCAGGATCAGCGCCAGCGCGAAGGGCAGGCCGGTGATGATGTAGCCCGAGGCGCGGGCTTGCGCGGTCAGGGTGCGGATCTCGCCCTGGATCCGGATCCGTTCCCGGATGGTGAAGGCGATGGTGTCGAGGATCTCGGCGAGGTTGCCACCGACCACCCGGTGGATTTGCACCGCGGTGACCATCAGGTCGAAGTCTTCGGATTCGATGCGCTTGACCATGTGCTGCAAGGCGTCGTCGACCGAGACGCCCAGGTTCATCTCGCGCACCGCCCGGCTGAACTCGTCCGCCATCGGCGGGGAGGAGCTCTTGGCAATGGTGGCCATCGCCTGCGCGAACGAATAGCCGGCCTTGAGCGCGTTGGAGAGCAGGACGACGGTGTCGCCCAGCTGGTTGTTGAAGGCCTTGAGCCGGCGGCGCTGCCGGAACTTGAGGAAGAACCCGGGAGCGAAGTAGCCGACCGGGATGCCGATCAGGGCGAGGATCGGGCTGTGGAAGCGGAGGAACAGGACGGCGCAGAGCAGGACGATCAGGCCGACGATGACCATCACGTACTCCGAGACGCGGAGCTTGAGGTCGGCCTTGGCCAGCTCGTCGGTCAGCTTCGAGCTCCGCCCGCCCTTGTTGCGGGTCAGGCTCTTGTTGAAGTTCTCCAGGAACCCTTCGAAGAGGCCACCTTTCTTGGTGCTGGCCTCGGGGTTGTAGCTGTCCATGTGCAGTTCGACCTCACTGCCCGGCTGCCGGTTGTTGGACATCAGCGCCATGACCACGATCAGCGCCGCGATGGCTGCCATGGCCGCGAAGACAAGCTGGATTGACACTTACTGGCCTCCTTTTCCGGCAGGATCCGGCACCGGCGTGAAGATCTCCTTCGCCACGCCCTCGCCTGACGACTGCAGGTGGTCGAAATACTTCGGAATGATGCCGGTGGCCGTGAAGAAGCCCTGCACCTTACCGTCTTCGCTGACGCCTGTCTGCTTGAACACGAATATGTCCTGCACCTTTACCTGGTCGCCGTGCAGTCCGAGCACCTCGCTGACGGCGATGATCTTCCGCGACCCGTCCCGCAAGCGGCTCTGCTGCACGATGACGTTTATGGCGGAGGAGATCTGTTCCCGGATGGCCCGGGAGGGCAGTTCTGCACCCGCCATCAACACCAACGTTTCTAGGCGGTTCAAACTGTCACGCGGCGAGTTCGCGTGAATAGTCGTCAACGATCCGTCATGGCCTGTATTCATCGCCTGGAGCATGTCCAGCGCCTCGCCACCGCGGCACTCGCCAACCACGATCCGATCCGGGCGCATGCGCAGGGCGTTGACCACCAGATCCCGGATCGCGATCCGGCCGCGTCCTTCGACGGTCGCCGGCCGTGACTCAAGCGTTACAACGTGCTCCTGGTTGAGCTGCAGCTCGGCGGCATCCTCCACCGTCACCACGCGCTCCTCCTCCGGGATGAAGCTGGAGAGCACGTTGAGGGTCGTCGTCTTCCCCGACCCGGTACCGCCCGAGACGAGCATGTTCAGCCGGGAGCGGACACAGGCCCGCACGAACTGCGCCATGGGGTCGGTGATGGTGCCGAACTTGATCAGGTCGGTGATCTTGTAGGGGTCTTTCGAGAACTTTCGGATGGTCAGGATGGGCCCGTTCAATGCCAGGGGCGGGATGATGACGTTGACACGCGAGCCGTCTTTGAGCCGGGCATCAACCATCGGCGACCCCTCGTCGATGCGCCGCCCGATGGTGGAGACGATCCGGTCGATCACCCGCCGCAGCTGGTCCTCGCTTTCGAACTGGACGTTGGAGAGGGTCAGCTTGCCTTTGTGCTCGACGAAAATCTGGTCGGGCCCATTGACCATGATCTCGGTGATGGTCGGGTCGCTGATCAGCGCCTCGATCGGGCCCAGCCCGAGGAAGTCGTTGAGGACCGAGTCGAGCAGGCGCTGCTTCTCCGGCTTGGTCAACGAGAGACCCATCTCCGCGATCACGGTGGTGAGGGCGTCGGTGATCTTGGCGGCCCGCTGCTCGCGGTCCTCGTCGCCGGAGTCGTCGGCCGACTCCTCGATCAGGCGCGCCTGCAGGCGGTTCTTGATCCGCTCGGCCTGGAGCTCGAACGGGGTCCGGCTGCGCGTCGCGGCGGCCAGTCCCTGGCGGGGATTCTGTCCGGCTTGCGGAACGTAGGCGCCGTCGGGGGGCGCGTTGGGATCCGGGCCCTGCTGTTTCTGGACGCGGTCGAGGAGTGACATGCCTCAGGCCGTCCCTCGAGCCGCCACAAATGGGAGCGACTCGATGACGCAGCGTGGTACGGCAGGATAGGCGAAAGCCCGCGAGGTCATCTCAACCTTTCTAACGGCGGGCGAACAGACCCTTGCGGGGTTTCTTCTCGGCGGACTCCGCCGCCGGCGCCGCGGCCGCCGGGACCACCGGCATCAGCTTGGCCACCAGCTCGCGAATCCGCTGGCTGATCTCCGACTCCGGGTGGGTGGTCACGAAGGGATTCCCCCGGTTGATCGAGTTGATGACCAGCTTGGGATCGTTGGGGATCTGCCCGGCGATGGGAAAGCGGAGGTTCGCTTCCACGCTCTCCTTGTTGAATTCCGAATGGGCGTCGGACTTGTTCAGGAGGAGCACGACCCGCTCCGGAGGGATGGAGAGCGAGTCGAAGATCTTCAACGCCAGCTTGGTGTTCTTGATCGCCGGGATGCTCAGCGAGGTGACCACCACCACGCGGTCGGCATGGTCCAGCACTTCGAGGTTGATCTCGCCCAGGTGGGCGGAGCTGTCGACGATGATGTAGTCGAACATCTTGCGCAGCTCGCTGAAGATGCGGCGGACGTGGTCGACCGTGACCAGGTCGGCGAGCTCGGGACTGATCGGTGGGAGCAGCACCTTGATCCCGAAGGGCCCATCCACCATGATCTCGCGGATGAACTCGGGATCCATGTGGTCGATGTTCTCGATCAAGTCGGTGATCCCCTGCGAGTGATCGAGATTGAGGAGCACCCCGATGTCGCCAAACTGCAGGTCCAGGTCGACGAGCGCGACCTTGCCCTTGGTTTCGTTCGCCATCGAGACCGCCAGGTTGGCCGCGACCAGAGACTTCCCGACACCGCCCTTGCCCGAGTAGAAGAAGAAGACCTGGCCGTGCTCGCCCCGGCGGGGGGTCTCGCCGTCGGTTGGCGGGGCGGGCGCCTTCTCCGTGCCGGCCGCCGTCTTGGCCAGGAACGACTCTTTCTTCTGCTCCAGCTGGTACACCCGCCGGATGCTGGCGATCAGCTCATCCCCGCTGAAGGGTTTGATCAGGAACTCGCGGGCGCCTGACTGCATGGCCCGCCTCAGGTAGTCGCGCTCGCCCTGGACGGACATGATGATGACGGGTGATCCGGGGACCTCCTGGGCCAGGGTTTCGGTGGCCTGGATGCCATCCATGATCGGCATGTTGACGTCCATCAGGACGAGGTCCGGCGCCAGCTTCTGCGCCTGCTCGATGCCTTGCTTGCCGTTCATGGCCGTGCCGACGACCTGGATGTCCGGCTCGAAGGAGAGCAGTTTCTGGAGGTTATCCAGGGTGCTGGCGATGTCGTCCACGATCAGGACCTTGATTGGCTCGCTCATCTGATCATCTCGTTAAAGAAAGCACCCCGCGAAATCTTCCGATTTCGCGGGGAGCCTGTCAACGTTTTTTCCGAATGTGGTCCTAGCGGATGCGATACGTGCTGGTGAAGCTGTCCATCGAGGTCGAGCTGGTGTCCGGGTCGGGGACGTCGTAGTCCTTGACCGACTTGAGCACGAACTTGTAGTTGGTGTTGTCCAGCGCCCACTTCAGGTCCTCGGCCTGCTTGAGGGTCACGATGACGGTCAGGCTGGAGCTGATTCCACGGGTGTTGGCACCGCCGGCCGGGCCAACGCGGATCACGTGGAGGTTGGTAAAGCTGGTCTTGGTCAGTGCCTGCGGGGCACCCTTTGGCTGATAGCTGACGAGCACGTCGATCCGGTCGTCGGGCTGGATGTACCCGCCCACGCCGACCAGCTCACCGGTCGGGATCTGCACGGCGACCATCCCGGCGGGAATGGGCAGGAACGCCTGCTTCGCCGGCTGCACGCCGCTGACGTCGCTGACGACGTCATAGTCGATGATCGCCGAGCCGGTGTGGATCGGGATCGCCGCGAACTTGCCGACGACCAGGTCCTTCGCCCGGAACGCGTAGGGCGGCGCCTGCTCCGCTGAGAACTGCTGAATGTCGACCATGGCAGCCGTAATCTGCGTCGACGCCGGAATATCCTGTTTGGCTATCACCGCCGGCACGTTCCTCGATCCGCCGACCGACACAGCGCCGCCCGAGGTTCTGCCAACGAGCAAGGCCCCTCCAAACGCCACAATGGCAAGGAAAACACCGAAGATCAAGAGGATGCGGTTGCTCTTCGGCTTAACCTCCGTCGCCAATCGACTCACCTCCTGAAAACTCGGCGCCCTCGCTCCAAGGCGTGACGCTCCTTCGGGTCATGTATCTATCGGCGAGCGCCCTTCCTTGCGCAAGCCGGAAAAAGAAAGAGAGCCCGCTTGCGCAGGCTCTCTTGTTGCTCCCAAGAACGAAAAGGGCTTACTGGCCCAGGCCGCCCGAGATGTTGCAGAAGACGTTCTTGACCTGGTTGCCGAGGATGATCAGGACTACGATCACGACCACCGCGATCAAGACGAGGATAAGGGCGTACTCGACCATACCCTGCCCTTCCTCACGGTTGAGCAGAGCGCGAAGCTTGAGATAAAAGTTGGTCAACATGCTAGTTTCACCTCCTTGTGGAGTAGATCGAACAGGACCCAGTTTCACACTGGCCCGCGTTCAAATCAACGAAACCCGGGCAGAGGAACAGCTAAGAACTTTTGACGACTCCGTAACAGGAATCGCCTAGGTTGCGAACGCCGTTTCCGCGATCCCCTATCTAGCGCTTGGGCAGCGCGATCTCGACCTTGACCTCGGTTCCCCGGCCCGGTTGCGAGCGAATCTCGAGCGTCCCCTTCTCCAGCTCGGCACGCTCGCGCATGGAGAGCAGTCCCAGGTTCTTGTTTTTGTGCAGGTTGGCCTCGGTGCGGGCCACATCGAATCCCTGGCCATCGTCCTTGACCGTCACCGAGACGCGGGACGGTTGCAGGTTCATGGTGACCTCCGCCATCTTCGCGCGCGCGTGCTTGTGGACGTTGGTAAGGGCCTCCTGGATGATGCGGAAGAGGACACCCTCGGTATTGCCCGGCAAGCGGCGCTCCTGGCCGACCACGTTGAAGCGGGTGGCCAGACCGTAGCGATCGCCGTATTCCTTGATGAACTTTCGCAGCGTCGGGACCAGGCCGAGGTCGTCGAGCGTCATCGGCCGCAAGTCGAAGATCAGCTGGCGCGTTTCCTCGAGGGCATTGCGAACACTGTTCTTGAATTCCGCCAGCTCGGTCACCAGCTGCTTGGGATTGCGGTCGAGGAGGCGCTC
>VBFF01000120.1 GCA_005889285.1 Chloroflexota bacterium | reverse complement strand
ATCGAGCGCGGTTCGGACCCCCCCGACCGGTTGCGCGAAGTGGCGCGCCGGAATGCCGCCCGCCTGGCGCAGGCCGGGATCCTGTGGGCGCGCGACGTCGGCTCTCCGGCCGGTGCCGATGGCCGGGCGGTCAGCTTGCTGGTGCGCGAGGAAATGGCGGATCGGCTCGGCGCGCCCTACATCCGGGTAGCGGGCACCTGGATCGCGACCGATGGCTATCTGCCGATGACGGTGCCCGTCAAGGATGGCGACGAGTTGCGGGCGGCCGTGCTCGCCCAGCTGGACTCCGGGACCGACTTCGTCAAGATCATGCTCGATCCGCCGGACCGCTCCGACCGCTGTCCCTTTTCGGTCGACGACGTTCGCAAGGCATGCGAGGCCGTGCACGCCCGGGGGCGGAAGATCACCGCCCACGCCACCATCCTCGATGGTGCGCGGGTCGGCGCGCAGGCCGGCGTGGACTCCATCGAGCACGGCATGGAGCTCGACGATGCGACCGCGGCGACGATGCGCGCCAACAACGTCACGCTGGTATCGACGCTCTCAGTGCTGGCGAGCTGGGCGACGTTCGAGCGGACCACGCGAATCGAGCGATTCACCAGCGAGGAGGGGAAACGCCGCCTGGCGGCCAGGCGGGAGGGGGCCTTTGCCGCCATCAAGGCGGCGCGGCGGGCCGGCGTTCGCATCGCCGCCGGGTCCGATTTCGGCGGCGGCTCGGTGCGCGCCGGTCACCTCGCCTGGGAGGTCGAGCAACTGGTCCTAGCCGGGCTCGAACCGCACGAGGCCCTGGCGGCGGTGACCTTTAGAGGCGGCGAGCTGCTGGGTATCGACCATGCCGGGAGGATCCGCCAGGGCGACCCGGCCGATTTCGTCCTGGTGCATGGCGATCCGCTGAGCGATCCGCGAGCGCTCTGGCGGGTGTGGGCGGTCTTTCAGGGCGGGGAGCAGATCGCCTAGCTCGGCCGACGCTAGGAAGGGTCTCACGACGTTCTCAGAGGCGAGCGTCGATAATGAAAACACTCTCGGGTTGTCGGCGTTGTCTCCTCAGGAGCGTGCGGATTGCCTCAATTACGGCAGGACTTGATCACAGGGCGATGGGTGGCGGTGGCGACGGAACGCGCCCGGCGCCCGGATTCGTTCACGCAGGCGGCCAGGGAATCGGTCGCGGCGAAAGACGTCTGCCCGTTCTGCCCCGGCCATGAGTCGATGACGCCGCCCGAGGTGCTGGCTTATCGGGCGCCCGGCCTGCCGGTGAACAGTGAGGGCTGGTCGATCCGGGTGGTGCCGAACCTCTACGCTGCGTTCCGGCCGGAGCCGGACGGGCAGGAGCAACGCGAGGGCCGCTTCTGGCAGCGCGACGCGATCGGGGCCTGCGAGGTCCTGATCAGTAGCCCCGATCACCGGGCGCCCACGCCGAAGCTGCCGCGGCGTCAGGTCGAAGAGATCGTCCAGTCGTATCTCGATCGCTACCAGCATCACGCCCGTAACGGGGCGCTCGAGCATGTCTTGATCCTCTACAACCACGGCCGTCCGGCGGGCGCCTCCCTCGAGCACCCGCATTCGCAGCTCTACGCGATCGGCGTCCAGCCGCCCAGCCTTCGCGACGAACTGGAGGGCGCCCACCGCTTCCGCGAGGAAGAGGGCGTCTGCGTCTTCTGTCGCACGCTCGAGGATGAGCGCCGCGCGGGCACGCGCATCGTCTTCGAGAACGAGGCCTTCGTCGTGTTCGCGCCCTACGCCGCGCGGACGCCGTTCGAAACCTGGATCATGCCGCGCCGCCACTCGGCATCATTCGGCGACCTCGACCTGTCAAGGGAAAAGCCCGCGTTCGCGGAGGCGTTGCAGCTGACCCTCAAGGCGCTCCAGGACGGGCTCAACGATCCGCCCTTCAACTACTTCATCCACAGCGTGCCCTTCAAGGCCGATGCCAGGGACGCCTACCACTGGCACCTGGAGCTGATCCCGAAGCTGAGCACCGCCGCCGGCTTCGAGCTGGGCACCGGCATGTGGATCAACGTCGTCAAGCCCGAGGAGTCCGCCGCCTTCTTGCGCGATCGGATCAACTCAACGGTGGAACAGACGGCCGGCCCGCCGGCCGACGCGAGCGGCGCTTCAGTGCCAGGCGAGCGTTTGAGGCGTTCGTCATGAAGGCAGTGGTGATGGCCGGTGGCGAGGGATCGCGGCTGCGGCCGCTGACCAGCGGCATTCCCAAGCCACTGGTGCCAGTCGTCGGCAAGCCGGTGATGGAGCACATCCTGCGCCTGCTGCGCAAGCACGGCGTCACCGACGTGGTGGTGACGTTGCAGTACCTGGGCTCCGCGATCCGCGACTACTTCGGCGACGGCTCGGACTTCGGCGTCGACATCACCTACGTCGTGGAGGACAGCCCGCTGGGGACGGCAGGCAGCGTCAAGAACGCGCAGGAATTCCTGGACGAGCCCTTCATCGTCATCAGCGGCGACGCCCTCACCGACATCGACCTGGGCGCGGTGATGCGCTACCACGAGGAGAAGGGCGCCGCGGCGACCATCGTGCTGACCTCGGTGCCGAACCCGCTCGAGTACGGCGTGGTGATCACCGGTCCCGACGGGACGATCAAGCGCTTTCTCGAGAAGCCCTCCTGGGGTGAGGTCTTCTCGGACCAGGTGAATACCGGGATCTACGTCATCGAGCCCAAGGTGCTCGACATGATGCCACCCGCGACGGTGGTCGACTGGAGCGGCGACGTCTTCCCCAAGATGCTTGCCAACGCCATGCCGCTTTACGGCCACTTACTCCCCGGCTACTGGTGCGACATCGGCAACATCCAGACCTACTACCAGGCGAACTGGGATGCCCTCGAGGGACGTGTCGATGTCGAGATCTCAGGCCAGCGCCGTCACGGCAACGTCTGGATCGGCGAGAACGTCGAGATCGGTTACGACGTGAAGATCAACGGTCCGGCCTACATCGGCAACGAATGCAAGCTCAAGGCCGGCGTCTTCATCAATGGGCCGGTCTGCGTCGGGAACTTCTCGGTCGTCGATGAGAACACGAAGATCAGCAACTCCATTATCTGGACCTACTCCTACATCGGGGAAAACTCACGCTTGCGGCAGGCGATCGTCTGCCGCCATGTCACCATCAAAAACAACTGCCTGCTCGAGGAAGGGGCGGTGATCGGTGACGACGTCGTCGTCGGCGAGGGATCGACGATCGATGCCGGGGTCAAGATCTGGCCCGACAAGGAAATCGAGCCGGGGTCGACCGTGCACGAGAGCATCATCTGGGCCGGCCACTACAAGCGTGGGCTCTTCAGCTCCTACGGCATCAACGGCCTGGTCAACATCGAGCTCACGCCCGAGTACTGCGCCCGCCTGGGCGCCTCCTTTGCCAACCTCTACCCCAAGGGCTCCGCGATCGGGGCGGCCCGCGACGGTCAGCGGCCCTCGCGCATGATCAAGCGGGCCATGATCGCCGGCATGATGTCGTCGGGCGCCTCGATCATCGATCTGAGCGAGCTGCCCATCCCGGTGGTGCAGTTCTACGCGCGCGAGCATCCGGTGGCCGGCGCATTCCATATTCAGATGTCGCCCCTTGACAGCCGTTCGGCTGACATCCGGCTGTTCGACAGCAACGGCGTCGTCCTCGACAAGAAAGCGGAGCGCAAGCTCGAGAACGTCTTCTTCCGTGAAGACATCCGGCGCGTCCACTTCTACGAGATGGGCGACATCACCTATGTCCCGGACGCCGTCGACTCCTACATCGACGGCCTGATCGCGTTGATCGACGTCGAGACCGTGCGCCGGGCCCACCTCAAAGTGCTGATCGACTTCGACCACGGGAGCGCCTCGCTGGTGTTGCCTCGCCTCTTCAAGGAGCTGAACATCGAGGCGATCCCGCTCAACGCCGGCTTCGACGAGACCTACCAGTCGAAGACGAAGGAGGCCTTCGACGAGGCTCGCCGGCAGTCGGCGTTGATCACGCGGACGCTCGGCTGCCAGCTGGGCGCCTACATCGACTATGGCTCGGAGCGGATCTACCTGATCGACGAGCAGGGCGGCGTGCTCGACCATCACGAGGCGCTCGGCGTCATCTCGATGCTGGTGCTCAAAGCAAAGCCGGGGGTGCTGGTGGCCCCCGCCACCGTACCGCAAACGATCGGGGCGGTCGTCCGTCAGCTCCCCGGATCGAACTTCGTGCCGGGCAAGGCTGAGCCGTCCTCTCTGCTGCGGGCTGCCCAGCAGCATCAGGCCAGGCTGGCGTCGGACGGCAGTGGCGGCTATGTGTTTCCCGATCACCTGCTGGGATTCGACGCGATCTTCACACTGATCAAGTTGCTGGAATTGCTGGCGGGCGACGGGAGGACGGTCTCGGCGCTCCGGAAGGAGGTTCCACGCGCCGCCTACGAGCACCGGGAGGAATCGGTGCCGTGGGATGCCAAGGGCCGCGTGATGCGAACGATGGTTGAGTTGCACCGTGACGAGCCGGTTGACCTGGCCGACGGCATCAAGGTCTTCGTCGACGGCGGATGGGTGCTGGTGCTGCCCGATCCCGACATGCCCCGCTACCACATCATCGTCAGCATGGAGGATTCGGAGAAGGCGCGAGCCCTCGCCGATCGCTACAGCGCGATGGTCAAGACCGCCGTCAGCGGCGACGAGTCGGGCACTCCGGCGGCAGCTCGGTAGGGCGCCAGGTGCCGGCTCGTTCCGGGGTGCGAGGTCAGTCCGCGCGCCGAGAACGGCGATTCATTCGGACCGCTGGGTTTTTCCGGGCGTTGCCTCCGCTGGTCGTGGCGGCGCTTCCGACCCGATTGAAGGGGGTCAGCCACCGGGCGCGCTCGAGCCAGGCGCAGTGGTTCTTCGGGGACCCGCGGCTGCATTTCGAAGCCTGGTGGCACGCCAACACCGGCCGGCTCGAGCTGGGTCTTCACCTCGAGGCGGAGCCGGCCACCAATGACCGCATCGCCGCCGGGCTGGCGCGGCAGCTGCTGATGATCAAGGCCCGCTTGGGGCAACAGCTCGACCTCGAGCCCTGGGATCGCGGCTGGGTGCGGCTCTACGAGACCACCGCGGTCGAGGTCTTCGACGCTAGCCAGATCAAGCGCACCGCGGCGCGCATCGCGGAGTTGATCGTGGTCATCTGGCCGATGTGCCAGGAACTGCGGAAGGGCGATGCTAAAATCCGGCTTGCCGAGCGGGAGTAGCTCAGTTGGCAGAGCGCGACCTTCCCAAGGTCGATGTCGCGAGTTCGAGTCTCGTCTCCCGCTCCAGTCCTCTGTGCGACTTCGGCTGATACACGACGAAACGTCGTCGGCTGATGGTTTACACAGTTTCGGCTGATGCCTCACAGCGGTTTCGGCTGATGCCTGACACTCCCGCACATGACGGAGGTGGCGTTGGCCTGGGAAGCGCAATCGTCTCCGGCCCTCCGCCAGGCAGAAGGCGGTCCCACGGCTCGGATCGAACCGGTAGCTACCTCCGCGAGTCGATGCAGGCCGGGTGGATGAGGCCGCTAGGCGATCCTTAAGGTTGCCCTCCCTATACTGGTCGGGTGGGGGAAGCACCACTCCGGTCCGTAACGTATTCGGCTGCCCAGGCCGCTCCGACATCACTGTCCGGCCAATTTTCGCCTCTTTCGGCACCCACGGTTCAGGATGCGGCGATTTTCCCCGAGCTCTCGGCGCAGCCCATGCCAGCGCAGGTTCCGGCTCCCTCGCACTACATCAACCGCGAGCTCTCCCAGCTCGATTTCGATGAGCGGATCCTGGCGATGGCGGAGGATGAGTCGCTGCCCCTGCTCGAGCGGGTGCGCTTCCTCGCGATCCTGGGCGAGAACCTCGATCAATTCTTCCAGGTCCGGGTTGCCGGACTGAAGGAGCAGGCGCATGCCGCTCTTCCCCAGACCTCTCCCGATGGCATGACCACCGGTGAGCAGCTGCGAGCGATCCACGAGCGAGCGAGCAGCCTGCTCGAGTGCAGCACCCATCTCTTCACGCACCGGGTGGCGCCCGCCCTCGAGCACCATGGAGTCTCGATCGCCAGGGTGGCCCAACTGGATGAGGCGGACCGCGACTTCCTCGCCGCCGAGTTTCGCGCCCGCATCTTTCCCGTTCTCACACCATTGGCCGTCGACCCGGCGCATCCGTTTCCCTACATCTCGCACCTCTCCCTCAACCTGGCGGTGATGGTCCGTGACCCGGTGCGCCATCAAATGCGCTTTGCCCGCGTCAAGGTCCCACCGTTGCTGCCTCGCTTCATTCCCCTGCCCGATGGCGGGCGTTTCGTCCCGCTCGAGCAGCTGATCGCTGCGCACCTTGACGTGCTCTTCCCCGGGATGGAGATCGTGAGCCAGCATCCCTTCCGTGTGACCCGCGACGCCGACCTCGACCTCGTCGATGAAGAGGCGGCCGACCTGCTCGCGGCGATCCAGAGCGAGTTGCGCCGTCAGCAGCGCCGGGCCCAGGTAGTACGGCTCGAGGTCGACGCCGCCATGTCGGGCGAAGTCCTCGACCTGCTCGTCCGCGAGCTCGAGCTGGAGCCCACCGATGTCTACCGGGTCGACGGCCTGCTCGACTTGAGCAGCCTGTGGGCGATCTATGCCCTCGACCGTCCCGACCTCAGGGACGAACCGTGGACCCCGGTCACGCAGCGCCGACTTCAGGGTGCCGGTGTGGAGCAGGCCGATATTTTCGACGCGCTCAAGGACGGGGACATCCTCGTCCACCACCCCTACGACTCCTTTGCCACCTCCGCTGAGGCGTTCATCGACCAGGCGGCCAAGG
>VBFF01000119.1 GCA_005889285.1 Chloroflexota bacterium | reverse complement strand
GCGTCAACCTCATTCTCGAAGACATCGCGGATGGGCCCATCGAGGCGTGTCTCGATGCGGGTGTCCCACTTCTGGTTTTCTTCTGGGGCGACCCGACACCCTATGTTGGTCCGGCCCATGCACGTGGCGTAAAGGTCGCAATCCAGGTTGGGTCTGTCGAAGAGGCTCGAGCGGCCGCCTCCGCAGGTGTCGATTTCGTGATCGCCCAGGGCGTCGAAGCCGGCGGTCACGTGCGGGGCACAACGGCTCTGTCCGTGCTGTTGCCCGCAGTGGTCGACGCCGTCACGCCGATCCCGGTGCTGGCCTCGGGGGGCGTCGCCGACGGTCGAGGCCTGGTGGCCGCCCTCAGCTTGGGCGCCCAGGGCGTATCGATGGGCACCCGCTTCGTGGCCAGTGAAGAAGCCTTCGTCCCACGCCTGTACAAAGAGCGCATCGTGAGCGGCATCGCCGAAGACACCATCTACGTGGAGGATCTCTTCAACGTTGGCTGGGAGAAGGCGCCGCATCGTGTCCTGCGTAACGCCATCGTTCGAGAGTGGGAGGCCGCCGGCAGGCCTCCGATCGGCCAGCGACCGGGCGAGGGCACGACTGTGGGAAGCCGAACGCGCGCCGGTCAGACCATGGAGATCCCGAAATACGCCAGCCTGACGCCCACGCCTGAATACACGAGCGACCTCGAGTACCTGCCCTTTTGGGCGGGACAGACCTGCAGCCTGATCCGCGACATCAAGCCCGCGGGCCAGATCGTGCGCGATATCGTCCGCGAGGCGGACGAGGTCATCAACCGCCTGGCGAGGACTCGCACCACACCGCAGCCCGCGTAGCCGAGGCACCATGAACAGATTGACCTGCACTACGTCGCCTTCGACGGCAAGACGGTGACCTATGCCGGCGTCGAGTGGATCGAGAAGCCGACCTTCGAAGCCATTTACGCGATCTATGACCACATGGCCGTGATCCTCGCCTAACATCATTTGCAGTGCCGGTCACTCATGGCGTGCCGAGGGTCACCATCAACCACGACCATCAATTCATGGTCTCCGACCCCGACGCCACGCTGGTGCCGACTGGCGCGGTCGGCTTCTTTGCCCGGGATACGCGCTTCGTGTCCGGCTACTCCGTCACCATCAACGGGCGCGTTCCGCTGCTGCTCGACGCCAGCACCATCGACCACTTTTCGGTTCGCCACGAGTTCACCACGCCCGAGCTTCCGCTGGCGGGCACCAAGAATGGCGCGGAGCACGACATCATCCTCGAAGAACGGGCGATTGGCTTCCGCCTCGACCGCACGATCCTAGAGGGCATCCACGAGGACTATGACCTGGTCAGCTATGCGCCCCATCCGGTCCGCCTGATCCTCGAGGTCGCCATCGAGTCGGACTTCGCCGACATCTTCGACGTCCGGCGCAAGCGCCTGGTGCGCCGCGGCGACCTGCAGAGCTCGTGGCATGAGAAGGCCGGCGAGCTGCGCACGACCTACACCAACGGCTCGTTCAAGCGCGAGCTGCACGTGTGTGTCGAGCGCGAAGACTCGCACCCGGAGTTTGCCAACGGCCGGATGCAGTTCGTCATCAACCTCGCACCCAAGCAGACCTGGCATACCTGCGTCGAGTGGCTGCCCGTGATCAATGGCAAGCGCGCCCGCGTGCTCCCCTGCAGCGCCATTCAGAAGCGGGATCCGGAGCTCGCGACGGGCGTGCTCCCGGCGGTCGAGCTCGCCGCCACCGGCCACGCCACGCTGGCGCGCATCTGGCGACAGGCGGTCGCCGACATGGAGGCGCTCCGCATGGCAGACTTCGCGGTTCGTCGCAGCGTCTATATTCCCGCGGCCGGTATCCCCTGGTACGTCACGCTCTTCGGGCGGGACTCATTGGTGGTCGCGATGGAGAGCATCAGCGGCTTTCCCGAGTTCGCCTTCGGCGCCCTCGACCGGCTTTCCCGCGTACAGGCGACCGACGACAATCCCGAGCAGGACAAGGAACCCGGCAAGATTCCGCACGAGCTCCGCTATGGGGAGCTCGCCAGTCTCGGGCTCCTTCCCTTCACGCCCTACTACGGCACGGCCGATGCCACGCTGCTGTTCTTGATCGTGTTCTCCTACGCCTACCAGTGGTCGGGGGACAAGGCGATCCTCGACCGCTACCGGCCGCACGCCGAGGCGGCGCTCAAGTGGATGCTCGAGTACGGAGATCGCGATGGCGACGGGTTCCAGGAATACAAGACCCGCTCGCCGGTCGGCTTCTACAACCAGGGCTGGAAAGACTCGCACGATGCCGTTCAGCACGAGGACGGCACCATCGCCCGGCTCCCGATTGCGCTCTGCGAGCTCCAGGGCTACGCCTTTGACGCGCTGCTACGCATGTCGGAGGCCTACGAGATCTGGGGCGATGCCGCGCGGTCGGCCGAATTGCGCCAGCGAGCCACCCGCCTCTACGAAGATTTCAACGAGCGCTTCTGGTGGGAAGAGGAGGGCACCTACTATCTGGGCCTGGATGGCGACAAGCGGCCGATCCGGTCGGTGGCGTCGAATGCCGGGCACTGCCTCGCCAGCGGCATCGTGCCCCCGGATCGCGCGAACCGCGTAGTCGACCGGCTGATGCAGCCGGACATGTGGAGCGGCTGGGGCATCCGCACGCTCTCGATGAAGCATCCGTCGTACAATCCCTACTCCTATCACCTCGGATCGGTCTGGCCGCACGACAACGCCACCATCGCCGGCGGGTTTCGGCGGGCGGGCCGGCACACCGAGGCGCAGCAGATCGCCGAGGGCATCTTCGCGGCCGCCGAGCGCTTCGACCACTACAGCCTTCCGGAGCTGTGGGCGGGCGTCGCCCGCGAGCCGGGCGCCTATCCGGTCCCCTACCTCGGGACCAACGTGCCACAGGCCTGGGCGGCGGCCGCGGTCTTTCGCCTGGTCGCGATCCTCTGTGGGATTCACACCGCCGGCAACGCGAAGGTCATCTACGTCAACCCCGACTTGCCCGATTGGCTGCCGGACCTCACCCTGAAAAATCTTCGTGCCGGTAAGGGCGCAGCCCAGATTCGCCTCAGGCGCGACGAGGTGGACGTCGTCAGCAATACGACGGGATTCGAGATCGTCCACGGCCGCCTCCCGCGAGCGCCGCTCAACGAGATTCCGCTGGCCCGAACCTAGCTACGATTTTCCCTCCCCCGCTTGCGGGGGAGGGTCGGGGTGGGGGCTATGACGCCGTTGTCGGCATCAGCCGAAGATCCGGTTCCACCCATTCCCGCCTCGCGTCATCGCTGCCCATCCGCTCGCGTGACCAGTGGCGATACGGCAAGTCCTTGTCGAGGAGGTGAGGCTCGGCGACGAGCAGCGCATCGAAAGGGAGCGTCGGGTGCCGGGCGATACCCATTCCGACGACGCGCAGCCAGAAGCGTGTCATCGTCTCGTGGTAGCGGTCACCGTGCCCGTGGCGGGCGGCGAATTGCCGTATCGCCGCGGTGACGGCTTCCGAGGCTCGTGCGAGCCCGAGCCGGCGGATCTGAATCCACGCGAGCCTGAGGTGGTCGCGGTGATGGAAGTCCTGGTTGGCGATCTGGCCCGCCGTGAAGGCGGCAAGAAACTGCTCGTCGGCCGGCGTCACGCCCGTTCGTCCCTCTGACTTCATAGAAGCGATTATCGCTGTGCTAGCTTGGCTCCATCAAAGCAAGCCCGCCCTGGACGGCCCTGCTCCTGCTGGTCGCTGCGAAGGTCGGGGTGACAATGGCGGTCGCCGATCGCTACGGCTGGCACCGGGATGAGCTCTACTATCTCGCTTCGAGCCGGCATCCCGCCCTTGGCTACGTCGACTACCCACCGATCACGCCGCTACTCGCCAGGCTCGACCAGGCTATCTTCCCGGGTTCGCTCCCAGGATTGCGCTTTCTCACCGTCCTGGCCGGCGCCGCGATCATCGTCGTCGCGGCGCTGATTGCGGCAGAGTTGGGTGGGAACCAGCTGGCGCAGATCCTCGCGGGGCTGGCCGTGCTCATCTCGCCGATGTTCGTCGGCACCAACATCCTCTTTCAGACCGTCAGCTTCGACGAGCTCGTCTGGGCGGTCGCCTGCCTGCTGTTCGTCCGGCTGCTGCGCGGGGCGAATCCCAGGGAGTGGCTGCTGCTGGGATTGCTATTCGGCGTCGGCCTGGAGACCAAGTACACGGTGATCGGGCTCGGCATCGCGATGCTGATCGGACTGCTCAGCACCCGGGCCCGCTTGCACCTGGCCAGCCCATGGCCGTGGCTCGGTTTCGGCATCGCCATCCTTCTCCTGGTGCCGAACCTCACATGGCAGGCCGGGCACAACTGGGACAGCGTCGCCTACACGATCCAGCACCGAGGCGCGACCGACGGCCCGATCGCCTACGTGCTGCAGCAGTTGCTGCTCGCCGGTCCGCAGCTCCTTCCCATCATGGTCACGGGCGTGTGGTGGCTCTGGCGCGATGAGCGGCTGAGAGCGGCGGCCGTCACGATCGTTGCCGTCGAGCTCTTCTTCTTCCTTATCGGTGGAAAAGCCTACTATCCCGCGAACATCTATCCGCTCGCTTATGCCGCGGGCTCCATCTGGTTTAACGAGGCGGTGCACCGGCGCTGGGTCCGCCGTCTCGCGGTGGGCGGCGCTGTCGCGCTCACCCTCGTTCTCCTTCCCATCGGCCTGCCGATCCTGCCCGCCAAGCTGATGGCCGACTCGGGGATCTGGAACGCACGGAAGGACTTCGCCGACATGGTCGGCTGGCCCGACCTCGCCGAACAGGTGACCGCCGTCTACCAGCGACTGCCCCTGTCCGACCGCAGCTCGGTGATGATCCTGGCGAGCAACTACGGTGAGGCGGGCGCGCTCGATTTCTACGGCCGCGGTCTGCCGCCGGTGGTGTCCCCACACCTTACTTACTATTACTGGGCGCCGTCGCAGATGTCGCCCTCGACCGTCATCGTCGTCGGTTACCAGCGTGGCTACCTGGCGAAGTGGTTTGGCGACATCCAGCAGGCCGGCACCATCACGAACTCCCTCGGTTTGCGCAACGAGGAATACGGCCAGGCGATCTGGATCTGCCGCAGCCCGCTGGTTCCCCTCGACAAGGCCTGGCCGCGCCTCAAAGCCCTCGACTGAGATCAACCCACCGAGTGGATCAGGTCGCCTCCGAAGACCAGCGGCCCCTCGGGCTGGAACGCGACCTGATCCACTCGGTGGGTTGATCTCAGTCGAG